>JAAYHO010000097.1 GCA_012735335.1 Gammaproteobacteria bacterium | reverse complement strand
CGATAAAGTGGTGTTTCAAGGCGCCCAGTGCGTGCAGCGCCGCCAGACCCAGTACTGCTATTGCCACCCAGTAATGCACCAGCCCTGCCCGGTCCGCCTGTTGCGGCAGGCCGGTCACGAGCGCCGGTACTTCAAACCAGCCGAAGAAGCTGATGCCCTGTCCGGTTGCGGTGGAGATCAGATAACCACTGATGACGATCACCAGCAGCATCAGGTATAGCAGAGCATGTGCCACCCCGGCGGCACCGATCTCCCAGCGCTTATGGTTGGGCAGATGCTGCAGCCGCGGGTTGAAGGCGCGCCACAGCAGGCGGAACACCAGCACGGCAAACAGCGCCAGACCGATACTCTTGTGCCAGAACGGGCCGCTGCGGTAGTAGGGGCTGTAGTAGCTCAGATCCACCATCCACAGGCCCAGAATGGCCAGTCCGATCACCGTCAGCGCCACCAGCCAGTGCAGGGAGATGGCGACCAGTCCGTAGCGGGTATTAGTGTTTTTCAGTTGCATGAGAGGTACGTCCTGTCCTGATGTTGTGATCATCATACATCGGCACAGGAAAACAAAAAGCGGAAAGATCGGGACAGAAGCATCTATTAATTAGATATATCTATCCATGGGCCACGGCGTTTCCTGCACCCACTGGATTGCCGCGCTTCGCTCGCAATGACGACGAAGGAGGATGCCCGGTCCTTGCGGTACTGTCCCACTCCCCGTCATTGCGAGGAGCGTCAGCGACGTGGCAATCCATGGGCTTCGGAGTTGCGGCACGCGCTGGATTGCCGCGCCTGCGGCTCGCAATGACGTAGTGGGTGGAAGGCCGAGCGAGTGGCGCTGTGCCCTCGCTGTCATTGCGAGGAGCGTCAGCGACGTGGCATTCCATGGACCACGGAGTTTCCTGCACCCACTGGCTTGCCGCGCTTCGCTCGCAGTGACGACGAAGGGGGATGTCGGTCCTTGCGGTACTGCTCCATTCCCCCGTCATTGCGAGGAGCGTCAGCGACGCGGCAATCCATCGCGCGGCTGATCAGAAAAACAGCCGCTTGAGCTCCGCGCCTGGGTCTTCGGCGCGCATGAAGGCTTCGCCGACCAGGAAACTGTATACGCCATTGTCCAGCATCAGCTGCACATCATCCCGGGTGAGGATGCCGCTTTCGGTGACCGCCAGGCGGTCGGCGGGAATTCGTGGCAGCAGTTCCAGCGTGGTATTCAGCGACACCTCGAAGTTATGCAGGTTGCGGTTGTTGACGCCCACCAGCGGGGTGTCCAGCTGCAGCGCGCGCTCCAGTTCGGCGGCATCGTGCACTTCGACCAGCACGTCCAGCCCCTGCTCCACGGCCGCAGCATTGAGTTCAGCCATCTGCCCGTCCTCCAGCGAGGCGACGATCAGCAGTACGCAGTCGGCACCCATGGCCCGGGCTTCGACCACCTGGTAGGGATCGACCAGGAAGTCCTTGCGGATCACCGGCAGGTCGCAGGCGGCGCGGGCCTGTTTGAGGTAGTCCGGGCTGCCCTGGAAGAAGTCGATATCGGTCAGCACCGACAGGCAGGCCGCGCCACCCTGCTGGTAACTGGCGGCAATCTCTGCCGGATTGAAGTTCTCGCGGATCACGCCCTTGCTCGGCGAGGCCTTCTTGACCTCGGCAATCACTGCGGGTTGCTGCGTCGCTGCCCTGGTACGCAGGGCCTGGGCAAAGCCCCGGGGCGCATCGGCGCTGGCGGCCAGCCGTTGCAGTTCATCCAGCGATACTTTCGCGCGGTTTTCCTTCACTTCTTCATATTTACGCGCGACGATGTTTTCCAGAATAGTTGGCAGGCTCATTTCTGCTGCGCCTCCTCACGGAAGATTTCGGTAAAGGATGCCAGCTCGGCGATCTTCTCCCGGGCCATGCCCGAGTACAGGGCGTCGGAGGCCAGCTCCACCCCTTCCAGCAGCGTGTCGGCAACGTCCGCTGCATACAGGGCAGCACCGGCATTGAGGATGATCATGTCGGCGGCCTTCTCTCCGGCCTCGGTCTCACGCTTGCCCAGCGCATCGCGGATCAGCTTCAGGGACTCCTCGGGACCATCCACGGCGAGTCCGATCAGGCTGCGACTCTTGATACCCAAGTCCTCAGGGTTGATCTGATATTCAGTAATCTCACCATTCTTCAGCTCGGCGATATGGGTCGGCGAGGCGATACTGATCTCGTCCAGCCCGTCGCGCGAATGCACGATCAGCACATGCTGGCTGCCCAGTCGGCCCATGACCTCGGCCATCGGCCGACACAGGGCCTTGCTGAACACGCCGATGACCTGATGCTTCACCCCCGCCGGATTGGTCATGGGGCCGATCATGTTGAACAGGGTACGCATGCCCAGTTCGCGGCGCGGACCGACCGCGTGCTTCATGGCGCCGTGGTGGGCCGGGGCAAACATGAAGCCGACCCCCACGTGCTCGACGCATCGGCCCACCTGTTCCGGGGTCAGATCCAGATTGATACCGGCGGCTTCCAGCAGGTCGGCACTGCCGCTCTTGCCGGACACCGCCCGGTTGCCGTGCTTGGCCACCTTGCCCCCCGCCGCTGCCACCACAAAGGCCGCCGCGGAGGATACGTTGAAGATATTCGCGCCATCGCCGCCGGTGCCACAGGTATCGACCAGGTTGTCGCCCTGGATGTCGACCCCGGAAGCCAGTTCGCGCATGGCCAGCACCGCGCCGGTGATCTCGTCGAGGCTCTCGCTTTTCATCCGCAGCGCGACCAGAAAACCGCCAATCTGCGCGTCGGTGCACTGGCCGGTCATGATCTGCCGCATGACGTCCTGCATTTCCTCGGTGGACAGGTCGATATTGTCGACGACTCTGGCCAGTGCTGTGGTGATATCCATTAGGTTCTCCTGATCTTCAGCAGCGCATGCCGCCCTGCTGTTTGACAAAATTGGCCAGTAATTCATGGCCCTGTTCGCTGAGAATGGACTCGGGGTGGAACTGCACACCCTCGATCATGTACTGGCGATGGCGCAGCCCCATGATCTCGTCCATGCTGCCGTCCGCCTGCTGGGT
The DNA here is from genome assembly GCA_012735335.1 of Gammaproteobacteria bacterium. Taxonomy (GTDB): domain Bacteria; phylum Pseudomonadota; class Gammaproteobacteria; order Pseudomonadales; family Pseudomonadaceae; genus Halopseudomonas. The sequence continues at coordinate 3,034 of JAAYHO010000097.1, read as the reverse complement.
CCAGGCGGTGATTTCCAGACACGCCGGCAGGCTGGCACGGCGTACCACCAGCGAGTGGTAACGGGTGACCGTCAGGGGGTTGGCCAGCCCGGCAAACACCCCTTGCCCCAGATGGTGCACCGGGCTGGTCTTGCCGTGCATGGCCTCGCGGGCACGCACCACCTGACCACCGAAGGCCTGACCGATGCTCTGATGGCCCAGGCACACACCGAGGATCGGCAGCTTGCCGGCAAAGTGTTGCAGTACCGCGATGGACACTCCGGCTTCGTTCGGTGTGCAGGGGCCCGGCGAGATGACGATACGCTCGGGCTGCAGCGCCTCGACCTGCTCGACGCTCAGCTCATCGTTGCGTACCACCTTGATCTCGGCCCCCAGCTCGCCGAAGTACTGCACCAGATTCCAGGTGAAGGAGTCGTAGTTATCGATCATCAACAGCATGACGTGCTCCTCACTCCAGGGTCTGTTCAGCCAGCGCCACGGCACGGAACATGGCCCGGCGCTTGCTGATGGTTTCTTCCCATTCGGTTTCCGGCACCGAGTCGGCGACGATGCCGGCACCGGCCTGCACATGCAGTTCGCCGTGCTTGATCACTGCCGTGCGGATGGCAATGGCAGTATCCATATTGCCGTTCCAGGCCCAGTAACCCACAGCACCACCATAGACGCCGCGCTTGACCGGCTCCAGCTCGTCGATGATCTCCATGGCGCGGATCTTCGGCGCACCGGACAGGGTACCGGCAGGCAGGATGGCGCGCAGCGCATCCATGGCGGTCAGCCCGGAGCGCAGCCGCCCCTGCACGTTGGAGACGATATGCATGACATTGGAATAGCGTTCGATGACCATGCGTTCGGTGACCTGCACCTGACCGATCTCGGACACCCGACCCACGTCGTTGCGGCCCAGGTCGATCAGCATCAGGTGCTCGGCCAGCTCCTTGGCGTCGGACAGCAGATCCTGCTCCAGCGCCAGGTCGGCCTCTTCGGTAGCGCCACGGGGGCGGGTACCAGCGATCGGGCGCACGGTAACCTCACCCTCCTCCACCCGCACCAGCACCTCGGGGGAACTGCCGACCACATGGAAGTCATCGAGGTTGAAGAAGTACAGATAGGGGGTGGGGTTCTGGCTGCGCAGGGCGCGGTAGAGGTCGATGGGCGCAGCGGCAAAGTCGATGCTCATGCGCTGGGAGGGCACCACCTGCATGCAATCGCCAGCGAGGATGTAATCCTTGATGCGCCGCACGGCATTCTGGTAGTCCTCCCGGCTGAAGCTGGCGCGGTATTCCAGATCCCGCTCGGCCACCGCAGCCAGGTTCAGACCCGGGCGCGGGGTGAAGGGCGCGGACAGTTGCGCCAGCAGCTCGTCCAGTCGACCATTGGCCTGCTCCCAGGCATCCTCGACGGCGGTATCGGCCAGCACTATGACGTGCAGTTTGCCCGCCAGGTTGTCGAACACCACCACCTCGTCGGACACCATCAGCAGGATATCCGGGTTGCCCAGCGGGTCGGGGTTGGTCGATTTGGCCAGCCGCGGCTCCACATAGCGCACACAATCGTAGCCGAAATAGCCGACCAGACCGCCGTTGAATCGGGGCAGCCCGGGCACGTCCGGCACCCGGTAACGGGCCTTGAACTGTTCGACAAAGGCCAGCGGGTCATCGCACTGATGCGACTCGGTCTCGACGCCATCGACCTGAATGCGCACGCCATGACCGTGCACCTTGAGCACGGTGCGGGCAGGCAGGCCGATGATCGAGTAGCGGCCCCACTTCTCGCCGCCCTGCACCGATTCGAGCAGGTAGGAGTAAGGCGCGTCGGCCAGTTTCAGGTAGATGGACAGCGGCGTGTCCATATCGGCCAGTACTTCGCGGACAACGGGAATGCGGTTGTAGTCCTGGGTGGCCAGGCGGCGGAATTCGTCTTGGTGCATGATCAGCCTCGTGGGCGGGGGTAAATGTCAAACAACAGCCAGTGCCGACTCAATGGCCGGACAGATACGATCAGGGACGCCAACGCCAGCGCGCGAGCGCCTTGAGGATTCCCATCAGTATGCGGTTGCTGACAAACACGGCTGATCCATCAATGCGATAAATGAAGATCATGCAAGACTATACGAGCGCATCCAGTGAATCAACCAGCAGGTCGGGGTTCTCCTCGGCGATCGGACGGCCATGGTTGTAGCCGTAACTGACCGCCACCACCGGTACACCGGCAGCCCGGGCAGCCAGTACGTCATTGCGTGAATCGCCGACAAACAGGCTGTGCTGCGGATCGACACCGGCGCTGCGCAGGACATGCAGCAGACCGGCTGGATCGGGCTTCTTCACCGGCAGGCTGTCGCCACCGATAATCCAGGCGAACTCGCCGAGCCCCGTCTGCTCCAGTATCGGGGCGACAAATTGCAGCGGCTTGTTGGTCACCACCGCCAGTGCCACGCCCTGCTCACGCAGCCAGCCGAGCAGTTTCAACACACCCGGGTAGACCGTGGTGGCAGTGTGATCCCGAGCGTAGGCGTCAAGAAAGTCGGCCAGCGCAGCTGCCGCTTCCGTTTCATCCACCCCGGCGTGCTCAATACTGCCCGCCAGCGCCCGGCGCACCAGAATCGGCGAGCCGTTACCGACCCACTCGCGCACCCGCTCGATACCCGCAGGCGGCCTGCCCCGCCGCGCCAGCATCTCGTCCACCGCAGCGGCCAGATCCGGTACCGAGTCCACCAGGGTGCCGTCCAGATCGAACATCACCAGTTGCGGCAGCGCTCCGCCGAACAGGCGCGTCAGGGCATTCATGTCAGCGTTTGACCTGGGCCAGCTCGGCACGCATCTGGTCGATCACCGTCTTGTAGTCCGGCGCATTGAAGATCGCCGAGCCAGCCACGAAGGTATCGGCACCGGCCTCGGCGATCTGGCGGATATTCTGCGCGTTGACCCCGCCGTCCACTTCCAGGCGGATATCCCGACCACTGGCGTCGATCAGCGCGCGGGCCTCGCGCAACTTGTCCAGCGTACCGGGGATGAACTTCTGCCCGCCGAAGCCGGGG
>JAAYHO010000096.1 GCA_012735335.1 Gammaproteobacteria bacterium | reverse complement strand
GGTCACGCCCCATTCCAGCGCTTCTTTGGTGTTGTAGTCGGCCACGCCCTTGGTGCGGCCGATCAGGATACTGTTCTTCAGCGCGGCCTTTTCATATTCATTCAGGCGCTTGGGCATCCAGTCGAGGAACTTGCGCACCAGCTTGTCCCAGCCCCGGGGCAGATCATGGGCCACACCGCCGATGCGGTACCAGGCCGGGTGCATGCGGAAGCCGGTAATCGCCTCGATCACTTCATAGGCGCGTTGACGGTCGGTAAAGGTAAAGAACACCGGGGTCATCGCGCCGACGTCCTGGATATAGGTACCCAGATACAGCAGGTGGTTCTGGATACGGAAGAACTCGGCCATCATGATGCGGATCACATCGACACGCTGCGGCACCTTGATACCGGCCAGCTTTTCCACCGCCAGCACATAGGGCAGGTTGTTCATCACCCCGCCCAGATAGTCGATGCGGTCGGTGTAGGGGATGAAGCTGTGCCAGCTCTGGCGCTCGGCCATCTTCTCCGCACCACGGTGGTGATAGCCGATATCCGGCACGCAGTCGACGATTTCCTCACCGTCCAGCTGCAGGATGATGCGGAAGGCACCGTGGGCCGACGGGTGGTTGGGGCCGAGGTTGAGGAACATGAAGTCCTCATGCTCGCCACCACGCTTCATGCCCCAGTCTTCCGGGTTGAAGCGCAGGGCTTCCTGTTCAGCATCCTGGCGGGCGGCGGTCAGGCTGTAGGGGTCGAATTCGGTAGCCCGCGCCGGATAATCCTTGCGCAGCGGGTGGCCTTCCCAGGTCGGCGGCATCAGCAGCCGGGTCAGGCGCGGGTGGCCTTCGAAATTGATGCCGTACATGTCCCAGACCTCGCGCTCGTACCAGTCGGCGTTCGGCCAGACAGTAGAAGCGGTGGGCAGGTTCAGGTCGCCTTCCTTGAGGGCGACCTTGATCATCACGTCGCTGTTACGCTCCAGCGACATGAGGTGGTAGAACACACTGAACTCCACCCCCGCCGGGAGGCCCTGGCGGTGGGTGCGCAGGCGCTCGTCCACGCCATGCAGGTCGTAGAGCATGACGTAGGGCTGCGGCAGTTGACGCAGGAAGTTCAGCACCGCCAGCAACTGCTCGCGGGCCACCCAGATAACCGGCATGTCGGTCAGCGTCGGCTGGATGGAAAAACTGTCCGCCCCGAACTGGGCGTTCAGCTCGCTGATGACCCGGTGATCATCAGCCTTGTATGGAGGTATATGTAACGCCTGGTCTGCAGTCATCATAAGTATCGCTATCGGTCAACGGTAAAGTGCGGCGGCGGTGTGGTGTCTTGCCAATCACACGTCGTCGGGGGTGCGCAGATTGGTCACCTGAATGCGCTCTTCGCGCTTCTGCTCTCGTTGCGAAGGCATGTCTGCCCGATAGATACCCTGATCACCTACAACCCAGGATAGCGGTCGACGCTCCTTGCCGATGGATTCCTGCAATAACATCAGGCCCTGCAGAAAGGCCTCGGGGCGGGGTGGGCAGCCAGGGATGTACACATCCACCGGCAGGAACTTGTCCACGCCCTGAACCACGGAGTAGATGTCGTACATGCCGCCGGAGTTGGCGCAGGCACCCATGGAAATCACCCACTTGGGTTCGAGCATCTGGTCGTACAGACGCTGGATGACCGGGGCCATCTTCACGAAGCAGGTACCGGCGATCACCATGAAGTCCGCCTGACGCGGAGAGGCACGGATGACTTCCGCACCGAAGCGAGCAATGTCGTGGGGTGCGGTAAAGGCGGTGGTCATCTCCACATAACAGCAGGAGAGGCCGAAGTTGTAGGGCCAGAGTGAATTCTTGCGTCCCCAGTTCACCGCGCCACTGATCACATCTTCGAGCTTGCCCATGAAGATGTTGCGGTGAACCTGGTCTTTCAACAGCTGTTCGTCGATACGCTCCCTGGTACCGATCGGATACTCGTCATTGACGGCATCCGGATCGATCCGAATAAGTTCATATTGCATGCCAAAAGCCTCATTTTAGCTTCGCTTGCCTCTTGCGCCGACCCGCCGGTGACCAATCAAGGGCACCGATGGATGCTTCGTAGACAAGACCCGCAACTAGAATTGAAACGAAAATGGAGGCTCCGATGAAACCGGCCCAGCCGCTTTCGCGTACTGTGACGGCCCATGCAAAGAGAAACAGGGCTTCGACATCGAAGATCACGAAGAGCATCGCGACCAGATAGAATTTGGCGGAGAAGCGCAGGCGGGTATCACCTGTGGAAACGATACCGGACTCGAAGGGCTCGTTCTTGCTGCGACCCCAGGCCTTGCTGCCCAGCACGCTGGAAACCAGCAGCATGAACGCACAGAGACCCAGAACCCCCAGCAAAAAGACAGCCAATGCCCAGTTGTGAGGCAGTGTTGAAACAGTATCAGGCATGCCGGCACTCCTTGGAGAAACGGCTTATTGGTTTTTATCGCGTTCAGCTTGTGGCCGTCCGCGTTTGAGTGGCCATATTGTATGCCTGCCGGGCAGGTTATGAAAGGGGTGGGTACGGATGTGTCGCTTATTCGCAATATATGGATGATTCTGTGCCTGATACGGGCCAATCAGGTGGTGCGGGGTGTGCCGAGTGAGGTGTCAGCCTCTGTCAGGGGCTCCGCCTGCCAGATGATGGTGCGGTTGCGCCCGGCGGCCTTGGCCTGATACAGCGCCTGGTCTGCACAGCGGAACAGCCCTTCGGCGGTCAGTGCATGCCCAGGGTAACCCGCCAGCCCGATCGACAGGGTTACTTTCAACCGGCGTTGCAGCAGCCTCACCTCCATCCCGGCGAAGGCCTCACGTATGCGCTCGGCCCGCTGCTGCGCCAGCGCTGGGGCAACCTCGGGCATGATGATGACGAACTCCTCGCCACCGTAGCGGCAGATCACATCGTCCTTGCGGCAATGGCTGGTGAGCACCCCTGCCAATCTGGCCAGCACCTGATCACCGGCCTGATGACCGAACTGGTCGTTGATTCTCTTGAAATGATCGATATCGATCAGCAGCAGACTCAGGGCAGGGGCGAGTGGCTCCTCGCCCAGGATGCGGGCCAGCTCGGAATCCAGATGGCGGCGATTGTACAGCCCGGTCAGCGGGTCGCGGTGCGCCAGCTCACGCAGCTGGATCTGCAGGTCATGAATTTCCGTCAGTTTCTGCTGCAACTGGCGACCGCTCTGGCGCAGTTGCTCCCGGGTTCTGCGCAGCGACCGACTGCGCAGGTAGGCACTGTTGCTCACCGCCAGCAGATACAGGCTGAGCGCCAGGATGCAGGCCACCGTCGCCTGCAGGTTGGTTTCCGGCGACAGCTGCATGCCCACGCCCCAGAGGCCGAAGGCAATACCGCACAGACTGGCACAGGCACACTGGAGCAGACCGCGCATACCACGGAATACGGTGAGATTGACATGCACACTGATCAACAGGGCAAAACTGATCCACAGCGGAAAGCCCAGCACCGCAGTCCAGCAGCCGAGCAGCACCGCATCCAGCAGCATGCAGCGGATTTCCGCACGCAGCATGGCCTTGCGACGGGCAACCAGTCGATACAGTACATGCGGGTAGACCAGAAACTGCAGCCCCAGCAGCGCCCATATGAGCAGGCCGGGTTGATGGTCAAGCAGATGCAGGCAGAGCACGCTGAGCATCAGCATGAACGACAGACTGCGGTTGCGGTAATTGAGCCGGACCATCCAGTGGACATTGGCCGAAGGCGGGGTTCCCATCTATTGCATCCCTTCAATAGTAATGCTGCCCAGTGCGGGAAGTGTATCCCCGAGCCGGGCAGCATAACAATCCGCAACGCGCGTTTTATCAACCCGCCGGTCAATCAGGTATGCTGGGGCATGTGGAATCAAAGCTGGGATAACAGGTTATGGCGGAATACGATTTTGATCTCTTTGTAATAGGTGCAGGCTCCGGTGGCGTGCGCGCCAGCCGCATGGCAGCGGGCTTTGGCGCCAAGGTGGCGGTAGCCGAGGAACTCTACCTGGGCGGCACCTGCGTCAACGTCGGCTGCGTACCGAAGAAGCTGTTTGCCTATGCAGCGCACTTTGCCGAGGACTTCAGTGACGCCCGGGGCTATGGCTGGGATCTGTCCGGTACGGTGTTCAACTGGCAGCGACTGGTCGAGAACAAGAACACCGAAATCACCCGTCTCAATGGTATCTACCACAATCTGCTGAGCGGCGCGGGCGTGACCCTGGTGCAAGGGCGGGCCCGGCTGCTGGACTCGCATACCGTGGCGGTCGGCGACAAGACCTTCAGCGCCGAGCGCATTCTGCTGGCCACCGGTGGCTGGCCCTTCATTCCGGACTTTCCGGGGCGCGAGCATGTGATCAGCTCCAACGAGGTGTTCTATCTCGAACAGCTGCCCAAACGCTGTGTGGTGGTCGGTGGGGGGTATATCGCCATCGAATTCGCCGGCATCTTCAAGGGGCTGGGCTGCCAGACCAGTCTGTTGTACCGGGGCGAACAGTTCCTGCGCGGATTTGATCAGGGCATACGCGACCACATGGTGGTCACCCTGCAGAACAAGGGCATGGATCTGCAGTTCAATACCGACGTGACCCGGGTGAACAAGCAGGCCGACGGCTCACTGCAGGTGCATCTGAAAAGTGGCGAGATGCTGGAGACCGATCTGGTGCTCTACGCCACCGGCCGCCGCCCCAAGCTGGATGGCCTGGGCCTGGAAAATACCGCGGTGAAGCTGGACGACAAGGGCTTCATCGAGGTGAATGATGAATACCAGACCACCGACCCGGCGATCTTCGCCATCGGCGATGTCACCGACACCGTACAACTGACCCCCGTGGCGCTGGCCGAAGGCATGGCCCTGGCTCGGCGGCTGTATGCTCCGGATGAATACCGCCCGGTAGACTACAACGACCTGGCCACCGCCGTGTTCTGTATCCCCAACATTGCCACCCTCGGTCTGACCGAGGAGCAGGCCCGGGCCCAGGGCCACAAGCTGGATATCTTCGAGAGCCGCTTCCGGCCCATGCGCAATACCCTGGCCGGCAACCCGGAGCAGAGCTTAATGAAACTGCTGGTGGATCAGGACAGCGACCGGGTACTGGGTGTACATATGGTCGGGCCGGATGCCGGAGAGATCATTCAGGGCCTGGCGGTTGCCCTCAAGGCTGGCGCGACCAAGGCGGTATTCGATGCCACCCTGGGCATTCACCCCACCGCCGCAGAAGAGTTCGTCACCATGCGCACCCCGTCCCGCCGGGACTGAGGTGCGCAGGCTGCCATCCGCTGTCAGTGATGGTGATGGTGCCCATGATCATGCCCTGCATGGTCGTGGGCCTGGCTCTGATCGTCAGCCTCGGTGTCCTTGCTTACGTATACCTCCACTTCCACCTCGCCCGCCTGCTCGAAGGTCAGGGTCAGCGGATAGCGATGTCCATCGCTCAGCGGCTCCTTGAGATCGAACAGCATCACGTGGTGTCCGCCGGGGCTGAACTCGACCGACTCGCCGGGGGCAATCTCTACCCGGTCGATCTTCTGCATCTTCATCAGGCCATCCTCATGCACATGCTCGTGCAGTTCGGTGTACCCGGCAATCGGTGTGCTGGCAGCAATCAGGCTGTCACTCTGCTGGCCCCGGTTCTCAATGGTCAGATAGGCCGCCCCGGTCGGCGCAACCGGAGGCAACGCCCGTGACCAGGGATGGCCGATATGCAGATCACCGACGGTGTAGTCGTGGGCCAGTGTCTGGGTGGCAAAAAGGCTGCTGCCAATCAGCAGTGCTGACAGAAAAGTGCGCATTGATCATTCCCCTGATGGAAGGCCCGGCAGGTTATTCAAGGCGTTTGCGCCGGGGCAAATCGAGTATGGGGCAGGGGTAGGGGCCACGCAACCCGGCCAGGAGTTGAACTCCATCACAAACCTCGGCAATGTATGGGCAAAAGGCGCTGTTGTAGCTTTTCGCCATTACGCAAATATCCCACACTGTGTCATAACTTTAGGCAGACCATCTTCATGCAAGATAGACGGAAACTGGAGCGCCATCACGTGAGCAGCAGCCTGGAAGTATATGACCTGGACAGCGGACAGTTACTCGGCCGTGTAGTTGACCTGCACGCCGAGGGACTGATGCTGTTGAGCGAAACCCCGATCGAACTGAACAGGGCCTGGGCCCTGCAGGTAAACCTGCCGATGACCCTCAACGGCATCAGCGAATTCATCCTTGACGCAGAAAGCCGGTGGAACCGCGAGAGCATCGGCGGCCACCAGTACTGGACCGGCTTGCAATTCACCCGCCTGCCGGAAGAATCCCGTCAGTGCATCGAGCGCATGGTATCCAGCCGCTGATGGTGATAAATAGTAAATAACAATCATTCTCATTGACAGTCTCGATAGCCGGGCCAATACTGCATAACGTCAATTCGTTCAGGAGCCCGGTTCATGAGCAACGTCACCTTGATGGCAGGCAGTCCCCGATCCCTGTGCCGCGCCTGGCACGCCCTGCAGGAGCTGGAGCGCAGTCGTACAGACAACTGCCGGGCGCCGGGTTGTCCTGCACGTTCCACCAATACCAATCGTAACCGGCGCGAAACAGACGTTAATAGCTGAACCACCCGGCCAATCCTTTGCCATACTGAAAACAGGCAAAAAGAGGAGGATTGGCATGTCAGATCATCGCACCTACAAGAAACTCGAACTGGTTGGCTCTTCGCCAACCAGCATCGAGGACGCCATCAACAACGCCATCGCCGAGTGCAGCAAGAGCGTCAAGAATATCGAATGGTTTGAAGTGGTGGACACCCGCGGGCACATAGTGGATGGCAAGGTAGCCCACTTCCAGGTCACTCTGAAGATAGGCTTTCGCATAGAGAACAGTTGAACCCCGGCAGGGCTCCTGTTCGCCGGGAGCCTTGCACAGCAGGAGCTCCCATGACCATCTCACGTCTGAAGTCGCCCCAGTTGTTTCGCCAGCAATGCCATATCGACGGGCGTTGGGTCAGCGCAGCCAGCGGCGACAGTCTGGAAGTGTACAACCCGGCCAATGGCGACCTGATCGGCACGGTACCTGTCCTGAGCGCCGACGAGGTGACTACGGCCATCAGTGCTGCGGCAACGGCTCTGCGCCAATGGCGCGCTCGTACCGCTCAGGAGCGGGCGGACCGGTTGCTCGCCTGGCACGACCTGATCTTGGCCAACAAGCAGGATCTGGCTACCCTGATGACCCTGGAGCAGGGCAAGCCCCTGACCGAATCCACAGGCGAAATCGAATACGCCGCATCCTTTATCCGCTGGTTTGCCGAGGAAGCCCGGCGCATGTACGGCGAAACCATTCCCGGGGCCCGACCCGGCCAGCACATAGTGGTCACCCGCCAGCCGGTAGGCGTGTGTCGGGCAGACCTGCGTGTGTGCCAACCGCTTTCTGGTGCAGTCGGGCATCCATGACGACTTTGTCGCGGCGCTGGCCGAAGCCATGGGCAAGCTCAGGATAGGGGATGGCTTTGAAGAGGGCGTCACCCAGTCCGCACTGATCAACAGCGACGCGGTGGACAAGGTGGTCGAGCACTTCGAGGATGCCATGGCCAAGGGAGCCAGACGGGTGTGCGGCCCGATACCTGATGCCAGCCGCGGCAACTATGTGCAGCCGGTACTGCTGACCCACATCAGCACCGACATGACCCTGTGCCACGAAGAAACCTTCGGCCCGCTGGCGGCGGTGATCCGCTTCGACACCGAAGAGCAGGCCATCGAACTGGCCAACGACACACCCTTTGGCCTCGCCGCCTATTTCTACACCCGGGATCTGCACCGTATGTGGCGGGTCGCTGATGCTCTGGAGGCGGGCATCGTCGGCATCAACGAAGGGCTGATCTCCAACCCCATGGCGCCCTTTGGCGGCATCAAGGAATCCGGTCTGGGCCGCGAGGGCTCACGTCACGGGCTGGATGAATACACCGAACTCAAGTATCTGTGCATGGGCGCGGAATAAACTGCGCAACAGCTACGGCTGACGCTGCTGCACAGTGACAATCCGCTGCGCCGGTACCCGCAACTGGCGCAGCAGGTATTCCTTGAACTCCGGCGCATAGGGCTGCCGCTCGATGGCCTGGGCCATGCACCCAAGCCAGGCATCGCGCTCCGCATCACCGATCGGCCAGCTGGCATGGAATGCCGGGATGCTGATCGAACCATAACGCTCCTGAAACAGCTTCGGCCCGCCCAGCCAGCCACTGAGAAAACAGGCCAGTTTGTCCCGGGACAGGGTCAGATCATCGGCGTGCATGCGGCGAATGGTCTGCGCTGGCTCCCAGCTGTCCATGGTGTCGTAGAAATCATCCACCAGACGGCGGATACCCTCGATACCACCGGCGGCCTGGTAGGAAGCATCGGCGGTGCCGTACATGGGAGTTGGGTTGGGCATAGATAGTTATCCAATAAGCAGGTGGAACAGGTGCAGGGTGGGCATTCAGCCGAGCATCCTTGCCCGGCAGATGGCAGAGTCAGACTGACCCCCGACTCGCCTCATTCAAACGGGCCAGCAACGGCTCCGGCAGCGGCAGCGTAACCGCATCGAGCAGTTCGTCGAGTTGGGTCAGGCTGGTGGCGCTGGCGATGGGGGCGGTCAGGGCGGGGCGGGTCAGCAGCCAGGCCAGCGCTACCTGGGCCGGGCGGGCGGATAACTCGTCAGCCACGCTCAGCAGTTCCTGCAGCACGCGCTCGCCGCGTTCGGTGAAGTAACTGGCAAGGAAGTCGGCCCGGGCGTTGCCTTGTATATCGTCGATGCTGCGGTACTTGCCGGTGAGAAAACCGCTGGCCAGGGCGAAGAAGCTGACCACGCCAATCTCGGACTCCTGGGCCAGTGCTGCCAGACCGGACTCGAAGTCCTGGCGGTCATGCAGGTTGTAGCGGGGTTGCATGACCTCGTAACGGGCCAGGCCTTGCTCTCTGGACACATCCAGAGCCAGTTGAAAACGCTCGGCGGAGTAGTTGGAGGCGCCCAGAGTGCGGACCTTACCCGCCTTGACCAGTCGGTTGAAGGCGCTCAGGGTTTCTTCCAGTGGGACCTGAGCATCGTCGATATGGGCAAAGAGCACGTCGATATGATCGGTACCCAGGCGTTTCAGCGAGTTTTCGACAGCTACCTCGATATTGGCGGCGGACAACCCCTTGTGTTGTTCCAGCAATCCTATCTTGGTCATCAGCACTATCTCATCGCGCCGTCCGCTGCGCGCCAGCCACTGGCCGATCACGGTCTCTGACTCACCGCCGCTGAGGCCCGGAGCCCAGCTGGCATACATATCGGCGGTGTCGATGGCATTGAAGCCCCGTTCGACAAAGCGATCCAGCAGCTCGAAGGAGCGGGCCTGGTCGACAGTCCAGCCAAACACGTTGCCACCAAATACAAGGGGCGCAATCTCGATGCCTGAACGGCCCAGCGTACGTTTTTTCATTATCAGAACTCCTGGAGTTGGGGTAAGGGAAGCCTAACAGACTAGCGTGAAAACCCGGTTAATCCTCATCCAGCGCTTGGAACTCCGCCACCATGAAGTCCAGCAGCGCTCGTACCGAGGGCAACTGACCGCGCCGTGACGGATACACCGCATGGATGATTTCCCGGCGCGGCTCCCAGTCCGGTAAAACATGAACCAGCTCACCGCTGGCCAGCCAATCACGCACCATCATGCGCGGCAGCTGCACCACACCGACACCGGCTATCGCGGCAGTGCGCAGAGCGGGCATGCTGCGGGTGATCAGGCGCGGATCATGCTCGATGGTGGCCTGTGCAGCATCGGGTCCCAGCAGGTGCCAGGCGTGCTCACCCTGGGGAGTACCGAGCAACATGCTGGGCAACTCAGTCAGATCAGCAGGGGATTCCGGCGGGCGCTCACAGCGCTCAAGCAGAGCAGGGCTGGCCACCAGACACTGGCGGCGATCGGAGAATACCCGCAGGACCAGATCGCTGTCCTCCAACGGCGGCGGTCGCACCCGGATGGCGAGATCCACACCTTCACCGATCACATCCACCCGCCGGTTGGTCGCCTCCACATGCAGCTCCACCCTCGGATACTGCAGTAGATAAGCAGCCAATATATCGCCCACATTGGATTCGAGCAGCGCAATAGGGCAGCTCAGGCGCACTATGCCCCGGGGCTCGGCCTGGTTCAGGGCGATGGCCTCGTCCGCCGCGTCGGCTTCCAGCAGCATCGCCTTGCAGTGACTGTAATAGGTCCGGCCTGCCTCGGTAACGATAAAACGCCGGGTTGAGCGCTGGATCAATCGTGTACCCAGGCGCTCTTCCAGCAACGCCACGCGGCGGCTCAGTTTCGACTTGGGCACCCCGATAGCACGGCCTGCAGGGGCAAAACCGGCGTGGTCCACCACTTGGACGAAGTAATACAGATCATTGAGATCACGCATGGGCTTATCGTTCTATACATAGGACACTGAGGCAGGATATCACCATCTACCGCCCAGGTCGTTCCTCGAATAGCATCTACACATCGCCGCTGCATGCTGCAGCGGTCAATCAGTCACGATTCCTTCGTAATGAAGGATAAAAATGAGATTATTCAGGCTGCCGACGACTTCAAAGCTGGTCATCTCCGGCGAATGACGGCCTGACAGAACACCGGGGCAATGGCCCCCAAAGACACCTTAGACAGATATGAGGAAATACAGCATGTCCAATAAAGCAATCGAGCTCTACCGCAAGCGTCGCACCCAATACGCTCTGGGCAAGAATCTGCCCATGGGCAACGAGCAGGTCATTGCACTGATCAAGGAAGCGGTACGTCAGGCCCCGTCTTCCTTCAACTCGCAAAGCTCGCGGGCGGTGATCCTGCTTGGCGAACAGAGCGAGCAGTTCTGGGCGCTGACCCGCGAAGCACTGCGCCCGATGGTGCCTGCTGACGCCTTCGTCAACACTGAAAACAAGCTGGCCGGCTTTGCCGCAGGCGCGGGTACCGTGCTGTTCTTTGAAGACCAGAACGTAGTAAAGGGTCTGCAGGAGCAGTTTGCCTCCTACGCCGATAACTTCCCGATCTGGTCTGAGCAGGCTTCCGGTATTGCCCAGTTCGCAGTCTGGACAGCCCTGGCCGAAGCCGGCATCGGTGCCAGCCTGCAGCACTACAACCCGGTGGTGGACGCAGATGTGGCCAAGACCTGGGACATTCCTGCCTCCTGGACACTCCGCGCACAGATGCCGTTCGGCTCCAATGAAGCCGAGTTCGGCGAGAAAACCTTCATGGACGACGAGCAGCGCTTCCGCGTATTTGCCTGAGGGCAGGGGAGCAGTATCGGCCAGTTGCTGCCCAGGCGGGCGGCAGCTGGCGCCTGAATAACGAAAGCCCGACACAAAGGTCGGGCTTTCAACGGGGAGTGCTGATCCTTCAGCGGGTACTGGTCCATCAGCAGTACTGATCCTTCAGTGGGGCTGATCATACACCTTGCGGTATTACAGCAAGGTGACAGGGCGCACCGTGACGCAGCCCTCAGACCGGAGGATGGCCATGCAGGGCACGGGTCAACATGGCTTCGATGGCTTCCTGCTCGAAAGGCCGGGGATTGTAGTAGGGACTGGCACAGGCAATACGTGCCGTTTCCGCCGGGCCATGCTCGGGCAGACCGATGGCAGACAGAGCAGGTTCGATGCCCAATTGGCGATTGAGCTCGAACAGCAGGGCGCCTGCTTCCCCCGCCTGCTGCCCGCCCAGAGCGCGGGCGACCCGGGTCAGCGGCCCAGCGGCGGCCGTGTGGTTGTAATGCGCCGCATGGGGCAGTACCGCAGCATGCGTCTGGGCATGGGGCAGGTTGAAAGTACCACCGAGGGTATGGCAGAGCTTGTGGTGAATGGCCATGCAGACCGCACCCAGACAGATGCCTGCCAGCCAGGCGCCATACAGCGAGCGGGCTCGCGCCTCCACATCCTGCGGGTTTCTGACCACCTCGGGGAGTGATTCCGCCAGTGCCCGAATCGACTCCTCCGCCATCAGGCTGATAATGGGGTTGGCATCTTCTGCGTAGAGCGCCTCTACCGCATGGGCCATGGCATTCATGCCGGAGGCTGCGGAAATATCGACGGGCAGACTGACAATGAGCTCCGGATCATAGATCACCGTGCGGGGCAGAACCCTGGGGGCGCGTCCGGTTTTCTTCAGGCGGTTCTCTGTCAAACCATAGATAGTGGTCATTTCCGAGCCGGCATAGGTAGTAGGAATAGCCAGAATCGGCAGGCCGGAGTCCATCGCGATCGCCTTGCCCAGACCAATGGTCGATCC
>JAAYHO010000095.1 GCA_012735335.1 Gammaproteobacteria bacterium | reverse complement strand
TTCCCCCAGGCGCTGTCGCATCTGGCGCTGGTCAAGAGCGCCTACCTGATCCAGGCCTGCGAGAAGGTCCACCACGGCGGCGCCCCCGAGCGCCACTCCTACCGCCCGCTGGACTAGGTAATGGTCAGGACTTCAGCACATCCACCCGGTAGCCAACCCGGGGGAAGTGCACATGCACCCGACCAGCCCGGGGATCGTCCCGAGCGATCACTATCTCGTCCTGTTCCTCATGCACCAGGCTGCCATTGACCGGATCGCAGCCATAATCCACTGCGCACACGGCTACCGGATCACCCAGCCGGAGCCCGGCGCTGCTGACAAAGCCCTGTTCCGGCAACGCCTCGGGGGTTGCCTCCCGGGCAATGCGAATGGCCTCCTCCGGCTCCATGCGCACCGAGGCACCAGCGCCGAAGTCATTGATCCGCGCCATCCAGGCACGGATCGCGGGATAGTCCTCCAGCAGCACCGACACCGCAGCATTGGCCGCCATGAACCACAGTGGGTGATACCAGGCCAGATCCGCAATGCTCGGCTCATCGCCCAGCAGATACTCGCCATTGCGGTCGAGCTGGGTCTCCAGCCGCTGCATCAGCACCGGCCACTGGGCCAGCGCCACCTCCGGTTCCGGACGGCTGGCCGTGCCATTGGCGAACAACGCCTGACGGTCCCGAAGAAAGCCCTTGACCACCTCCTCAGGCATTCCGGAAAAGCGCGCCTGCAGTGCATGGGGTTGGAAGTTGATGGCAATGGAGTGCTGGAACAGCAGCTGATCACCAAACTGCGCCAACGCCGCCGCGATAGCCTCCTGCCCCTCCGGAAACAGTGCCGGCACCGCCTTCTCCCGCTCCAGACGGTGGGCGATCAGTGCCGTATCACAGTAGATGTCCCCACCTATCTGCAGCACTGGGGTACGCCGATAGCCACCGGTCAGCGCGATCAGATCAGGCTTGGGCATCACCGGCGGAATCAGTACGGAGTGCCAGGACAACCCCTTGAGCCCCAGCATCAGCCGGGCCTTTTCCGCAAAGGGGGATTGGGGATAATGGTGCAGAATCAACTCGTTCATGACAACCTCGGCTCAAAGCACAGAGTGTCAGCTTAGACCAACTCCGGCAGCTCGCATACTCCCGCTATCAACGCCTCCTTCACCTTCTTCGCCAGCTTCTTCAGCGCAATCTCCCGGCGCAGCGCCTCGGAATGGTCAGCGCAGACCTGCCGCCAGACCAGCGCTTGGGCCGGGCTGCGGTTGAAGAAACGCGCACTGCGCCTGCTGCCGCTGACATGCTCCTGAAAACGCCGCTCGGGATCAGTGCTGATCCCGGTATACAGATGGCCGTTCTCGGCCCGCACCATATAGACCCACCAGATTTTTTCCGCTGGCGGAGCAGTGGGGCTGTGTTTGGTGTTGTCAGACGGCATACTTGGGGCATTCATCCTGGGAGACAGACAGTCATGTTCGTACAGATATTCAGCACCGGCGGCACCATCGATAAACTCTACTTCGATGCCCTCAGCGAATACCAGATCGGCGAGCCCATGGTCGACGAACTGCTCAGGGACGCACGGGTCGGCTTTGATTATGCCATCGAGTCGCTGGTAAAGAAGGACAGTCTGGAAC
>JAAYHO010000094.1 GCA_012735335.1 Gammaproteobacteria bacterium | reverse complement strand
ACGGCTACGCCTCCCCACCGCTGGCCGCCCTGCTCACTGGTGGGCTGGTTGCCGGGCTGGCACTGATCCCGGCGCTGACCGCCTGGCTGTGGGTGCGCTGGCTCCGACCTGCGGCATCACCCTGGCTGGGCAGCCTGGGCTTTGCCGCTCTGTGGGTCGGTCAGGAGTTGTTTCGCAGCTGGTTTCTCACCGGTTTTCCCTGGCTGTATCAGGGCTACGCCCACACCGATACCTGGCTGGCTGGCTGGGCGCCGCTGGGCGGGGTGTGGCTGCTGAGTTTCTTCACCGTGCTCAGCGCCTGCCTGCTCAGTGAATGGACCCTGTGGCGGCGGCTCGCCCAGGGGCTGAGTGCAACCGCTCTGCTGCTGGCCATCTGGGTCGGCGGCGCGCTGCTGGCACAGGTCGAGTGGACCGAGGCGGTGGGCGAGCCGCTGTCCGTATCGCTGATCCAGGCCGATATCGAGCAGTCGCGCAAGTGGGACCCGGCGCATATCGACTACACCCTGGCTACCTACCGCGACATGAGCTATGCCCAGCCTGCGGACACCGATCTGATCGTCTGGCCGGAAACCGCCGTGCCGGTACTCAGCAGCAGCGCCATGCCCTTTGTCCAGGCCATGGCCGCCAATCTGGCACAGCAGGGCACGACCCTGATCACCGGCATTCCGCTGGATGAACTGGATGACTCCGGTCAGCTGCGCATCTACAACGGCATCATGGTGGCTGGTGAGCAGGCCCACCATTACCTGAAACACAAGCTGGTGCCCTTTGGCGAATATGTGCCGCTGGAGAGCTGGCTGCGCGGCCTGATCGCCTTCTTCGACCTGCCGATGTCAAGTTTCTCCCGCGGGCCGCTGGAGCAGCAGCCGCTACGGGTGGGGGATTATGCCCTGGCCCCCTTCATCTGCTACGAAACCGTCTACCCGGACTTTGCCGCGCGACTGGCCGCACGCAGCCAGTTGCTGATCACCATCAGTAACGACAGCTGGTTCGGCGAGTCGATCGGGCCATTGCAGCATCTGCAGATGGCCCGGATGCGCGCCCTGGAGGCAGGACGCTGGATGATTCGCGGCACCAATAACGGAGTAACCGCCCTGATCGATCACCAGGGCCGGATTACCGCCCGGATACCCCAGTTTCAACAGCTGGCCCTGCATGGCTACGTTCAGCCCCGGGATGGGCTGACCCCCTGGCTGCGCTGGGGGAGTTGGCCACTGGGCACGCTGATTGTGCTGCTGTTACTGCTGTGTGCCGTTAAGCGCCGATATTACCGCCGGTGATGCTGTCGCCCGATCCAGATTCATGCTGTGCAGTATCTGGTTGAGCAATTGCAGGTCGGCATCGGTCAATCCCTGAATCTCCAGTTCTCCGGGCACACTGGGCTGCCCGGTCATCCATTGACGTGTACAGGCCACATCCATGGCCTGGTTCAAACGCCGCAGCAGACGTCCGTAGGAAGTATCGCCGCTGTTGCGCAGGGGTGCCGAATCCAATGATTTCATGCTGTTCTCCCTGAATCCAATAACATGTCCATCGCTGCTGGACCCGTCAGAACCCGCGATACAGAGCTTGTCAGCTGATCTGTCACGGAATTCCTTGCCCTCAGCATAGACCCGGCATCGGGTTTCTCCTGTCGGCAGCGACGAATGGCATACGACTACCTGTGAATGGCGCTCTGGTGTATGCTGCCCCATTACTTTTTCCCTGATATACGAGTCGACAGACATCCACCCATGCAAGAACAGTACTCCCCCAGTGACATCGAACACGCCGCCCAGCAGGAATGGGAACAGACCAACGCCTTCAAGGTAGAGGAAACCCCCGACCGCGATACCTTCTATTGCCTGTCGATGTTCCCCTACCCCAGCGGCAAGCTGCACATGGGCCACGTACGCAACTACACCATCGGGGATGTGATTGCCCGCTACCAGCGCATGCAGGGCCGGAACGTGCTGCAACCCATGGGTTGGGACGCCTTCGGCATGCCAGCGGAAAACGCTGCCATGAACAACCAGGTCGCCCCGGCGGCCTGGACCTGGTCCAATATCGATTACATGCGCAACCAGCTGAAAAGCCTCGGGCTGGCCATCGACTGGTCCCGGGAGTTTGCCACCTGCTCGCCGGACTACTATCGCTGGGAGCAATGGCTGTTCACCCGCCTGTTCGAGAAGGGCGTGATCTACCGCAAGAACGGCACGGTCAACTGGGACCCCATCGACCAGACGGTACTGGCCAATGAACAGGTGATCGACGGTCGCGGCTGGCGCAGTGGCGCACTGATCGAGAAGCGCGAGATTCCCATGTACTACTTCCGCATCACCGATTATGCGGAGGAGCTGCTGACCTCACTGGACGATCTGCCCGGCTGGCCCGAGCAGGTCAAGACCATGCAGCGCAACTGGATCGGCAAGTCGGTGGGCATGGAAGTACACTTCCCCTACGACCAGGCTTCCATCGGCCAGCCCGGCAAACTCAAGGTCTTCACCACCCGCCCGGACACCCTGATGGGTGCCACCTATGTAGCGGTGGCGGCGGAGCACCCGCTGGCTGCCCAGGCAGCGGAAACCGATCCAGCGCTGCAGGCCTTTATCGAGGAATGCAAGCGCGGCGGCGTATCCGAGGCGGATATCGCCACCCAGGAGAAGCAGGGCCGTGCGACCAAACTGTTCGTCGAACACCCGCTGACCGGCGAGAAGCTGCCGGTCTGGGTCGCCAACTATGTCCTCATGGGCTATGGCGAAGGCGCAGTGATGGCGGTTCCCGCCCACGACGAGCGTGACTTCGAATTTGCCACCCAGTATCGCCTGCCGATCAAGCCGGTGATCCGCACCTCCGCCGGTGACAGCACCCCTGCCCCCTGGCAGGAGGCCTATGCCGAGAAGGGCGAGCTGATCAACTCCGAGGAGTTCGACGGCCTGGACTTCGACAGCGCTTTCACCGCCATCGGCGAAGTGCTCAAGCAGAAGGAGCTTGGCGCGCCACGTACCCAGTTCCGCCTGCGCGACTGGGGTATCAGCCGCCAGCGCTACTGGGGCTGCCCGATCCCGATCATCCACTGCACCAACTGCGGTGATGTGCCGGTACCCGACGAGCAACTGCCGGTGGTACTGCCCGAGGATGTTGTGCCAGACGGCGCTGGCAGCCCGCTGGCGAAGATGCCCGAGTTCTACGAATGCACCTGCCCGCGCTGCAACCAGCCAGCCCGGCGGGAAACCGACACCATGGACACCTTCGTCGAGAGCTCCTGGTACTTCGCCCGCTACGCCAGCCCGCACTACGACAAGGGCATGGTCGATCCGGCCGCCGCCAACCACTGGCTGCCGGTGGATCAGTACATCGGCGGTATCGAGCACGCCATTCTGCACCTGCTGTACGCGCGTTTCTTCCACAAGCTGATGCGCGACGAAGGGCTGGTCGATTCCGACGAGCCGTTCAAGGACCTGCTGACCCAGGGCATGGTGCTGGCCGATACCTATTTCCGCGTCGACGACAAGGGTGCGAAAACCTGGTTCAACCCGGCTGATGTGGACGTCGAGACCGATGCCAAGGGCAAGGTGCTCAGCGCCCACCTGCGCAGCGATGGCCAGCCGGTGGAGATCGGCGGCACCGAGAAGATGTCCAAATCGAAGAACAACGGCGTTGACCCGCAGGCCATGATCGATCAGTACGGCGCCGATACCTGTCGTCTGTTCATGATGTTCGCTTCCCCGCCGGATATGAGCCTGGAATGGTCGGATGCCGGTGTCGAAGGCGCCCAGCGCTTCCTGCGCCGGGTCTGGCGTCTGGGCCAGCAGCACGTGGCCGCCGGTCTGCCCGGTGCGCTGGAGGTTGCCAGCCTGAACGATGCACAGAAGCAGACCCGCCGGGCCATCCACGCAGCCATCCGTCAGGCCAGCCAGGATATCGGTCAGCATCACAAGTTCAACACCGCCATCGCGGCGGTGATGACGCTGATGAACGTGCTGGAAAAAGCGCCCCGCGACAGCGAGCAGGACCGTGCCGTGCTGCAGGAAGGACTGGAAACCGTCACCCTGCTGCTGGCCCCGATCACCCCGCATATTGCCCACGCCCTGTGGCAGGCACTGGGTCAGCAGACTCCGGTAATCGACGCCGGTTGGCCGCAGCTGGATGAAAGCGCCCTGGTGCAGGACAGCCTGCAACTGGTGATTCAGGTCAACGGCAAGCTGCGCGGGCATATCGAAGTACCCGCCGATGCCAGCCGTGAAGCGGTGGAAGCCGCCGCCCGCAGCAACGAGAACGTACTGCGCTTTACCGACGGCCTGACCATCCGCAAGGTGATTGTGGTACCGGGCAAGCTGGTCAATATCGTCGCCAACTGATAACAACGGAGAAAAGGCATGCACCTGCAACGACCACGCTACCTGCTGAGCTGCGCCCTGCTCGGCGCCAGCCTGATGCTCAGCGCCTGTGGCTTCCATCTGCGCGGTACCGGTGTGGACACCATCCAGCTCAGCGAGATGCAGGTCAGCGCCCTGGATAACAACGGCCCGACCCACCAGAGCGTACTGGAAGCCCTGCGCGTCAAGGGCGTCCGGGTGCATGGCGGGGCACGCTACCAGCTGGAACTGCTCGACGAGCCCCAGCAGCGCCGGGCCATCAGCTATTCCAGCCGCGCAGTACCGGCCGAGTACGAGCTGCGCCGCCTGCTGACCTTCCAGATCAGCAACAACGCCGGACAGCCGCTGATCGGACCGGAGACCCTCAGCGTCCAGCGCGTCTATGTGCGTGACCGGGACAACGTCACCGGCAGCAGCGAGGAAGAAGCCCTGCTGCAACGGGAGATGCGCGAGGAGCTGACCCGTCAGCTGATGTTCCGCCTGTCACGCATCTCCTCCAGCGACCTGGCAGCCCGGGAACAGGCCCTCGAACGCCCGGCCGACTGATAATGAAGCTCAACGCCACACAACTGCAGCGCCAGCTCAGGGATGGGCTGGCGCCCGTGTATGTGGTCAGCGGTGATGAACCGCTGCTGTGTGGCGAAACTGCCGACCTGATCCGCGGCGCCTGCCGTGAGGCTGGCAGCGAAGAGCGGCTGGTATTCCATATCGATCGCAGCTTCGATTGGGGTCAGGTACTGGAAGCCAGCAACAGCCTGTCACTGTTCGCCCAGCAACGCCTGATCGAACTGCGCATCCCCGGCGGCAAACCCGGCGACCAGGGCGCGAAGGTGCTGCTGGACTGGCTGGAACACCCGCCCGCAGACACCACCCTGCTGATCAGCCTGCCACGCCTCGACAGCAGTGCCCAGCGCAGCAAGTGGGCCAAGGCCCTGATCGAGCACCAGCACAGCCGTTTCGTGCAGATCTGGCCGATCGAAGCCCAGCAACTGCCGGAATGGATGCGCGACCGGCTGGCCGCCGCCGGGCTGCATGCCACCCCCGAGGCCCTGGAGCTGCTGAGCATCCGCGTGGAAGGCAACCTGCTGGCCGCCGCCCAGGAAATCGAGAAACTCAAGCTGTTCTGCGACAGCGGCAAGCTGGATCTGGAGATGGTCCAGCAGGCCGTGGCCGACAGCGCCCGCTTCGACGTCTTCAAGCTCAGCGACGCCATGCTGCAGGGCGATGCCCGGCATGCACTGCGCATCCTCCAGGGATTGCGTGGCGAGGGCGTGGAAGCCCCGGTGATTCTCTGGGCCATCAGCCGCGAACTGCGCAGCCTGCACAACATGGCCCATGACCTGGCCCGGGGCATACCGCAGGACAAGGTGTTCGCCAGCCAGCGCCCACCCATCTGGGACAAGCGCAAGCCCTTGCTGGGCCGCGCCCTGCAACGCCATACCGCGCGCAACTGGGGCAAGCTGCTGCGCCTGGCGCAACAGGCCGACGAGCAGATCAAGGGCCAGACCGCCGGTTCGGCCTGGGATACCTGTGCACTGATTCTGGTGCAGGCCAGCGGCACCCGTCTGACGCTGGACATCTGACCGACTTTTCCGGGTTTTTCCCGCACCGCCGGGGAACCAGTCCGCTTCCCCATCCTCAAACAGCAATAGCCCGACCCGGCGGTGCGTTTCTGACGAATCACATGCTACAGTGGGCCCGAACCTGAAATGCTGGAAGCTGATACATGCGCAACCTGTTCCCCCGTTCCTCCTCTGCCCTGATCCGTCCCCTGCTGGCAGCAGCTGCTGGTCTGCTGCTGCTCTGCGCCTGTACCGAGAACCGGCTGGAAGCCTCGGTACAACCGGGCATGGCAGTACAGGAGAGTAACGAACTGCGCAGTTTCAGCCAGTGGCGCAGCGATTTCCGCCAACGTGCTTTGGCCGCTGGCATCCGCCCCAGCCTGTTCGACGAAGCCTTCCGTGATCTCCAGCCGGATGCCGCCGTGCTCAAGGCCGACCAGAGCCAGCCAGAGTTCAGCCGCCCGGTCTGGGCCTATCTGGAGGGTGCACTGTCGCCCCAGCGTCAGGCTACCGGCCGGGTCATGCTCAACCGCCACGCCGCCGTGCTGCAGCAGATCGAAGCGCGCTACGGTGTGGACCGGCACATTCTGGTCGCCATCTGGGGGCTGGAAAGCAACTACGGCAGCAACATGGGTGATCGCTCGGTAATCCGCTCGCTGGCCACCCTGGCCCATCAAGGACGGCGCTCCGAGTTTGCCCAGACCCAGCTGCTGGCAGCGCTGGAAATCCTCCAGCGCGGTGACACCACGGTAGGCAGCATGACCGGTTCCTGGGCCGGCGCCATGGGCCAGACCCAGTTCATCCCCACCACCTATAACGACTATGCAGTGGATTTCGATGGCAATGGCAAGCGGGACATCTGGCATACCGAAGCCGACGCCCTGGCCTCGGCGGCCAACTACCTGCGCGCCTCCAATTGGCAGAGCGGTGCCCCCTGGGGCATGGAAGTACGCCTGCCCGAGGGCTTCGATTACGCCCAGGCCGACATGTCGATCCGCAAACCCATCAGTGAATGGCAGGCGCTGGGCCTGACCGATGCCCGGGGCCAGGCCCTCGGCAGCCATCTGCAGGAATCCGCCACCCTGGTACTGCCCGCCGGCTACCGTGGCCCGGCTTTTCTGGTAATGAACAACTTCCGCAGCATACTGCGCTACAACAACTCCACCAGCTATGCTCTGGCCATCAGCCTGCTGGCCGAGCGTTTCCAGGGGCGCGGACAGATCGTCGCCAACTGGCCGACCGACGATGACCCACTGTCGCGCAGCGAGCGGGTCGAGCTGCAGGAACAACTGCAGGCCCAGGGTTTCGAGCCCGGCGCAGCGGACGGCATCATCGGCGCCAACACCCGGCAGGCGATCCGCCGTCTGCAGATAGCGCTGGGCTGGCCCGCCGACGGCTATCCCGACCGCCAGTTGCTCAAGGCGCTGCGTAATCGCCCTCAATGAGGGCGACAAATATGCAATTGTCTCCGGACCCAAGAAGGCGTATAAGGTTCTTTCCAATGGCTACCGGCTTATCGTTTTGAACTCCGTCCCTCCCCGAACATTCGCGATGACAGACCGTCCTCGCACTCCTTCCCTACAATTCGTTGTTACTACCGCTGCGCGCCACCTGCCCAGGGAGGTTGACCATGTTTGAATGGATCGCCGACCCCACGGTATGGGCGGGCCTGTTCGCCCTTATTGCACTGGAAATCGTGCTGGGTATCGACAACCTGGTGTTCATCGCGGTACTGGCTGAAAAACTGCCGCCGGATCAGCGCGACAAGGCCCGGGTAGTCGGCCTGTCCCTGGCACTGGTGATGCGCCTGCTGCTGTTGATGAGCATCGCCTGGCTGGTGACCCTGACCAATCCGCTGTTCCATATCGCTGAGCACGCGGTCTCGGCCCGGGACCTGATCATGCTGGCCGGTGGCCTGTTCCTGCTGTTCAAGGCCACCATGGAGCTGCACGAGCGGCTGGAAGGCCGTCAGCATGCCAGCGGCAGCCGCATCGCCTACTCGACCTTCGGCGTGGTAGTGACCCAGATCGTCATTCTCGATGCGGTGTTCTCCATCGACTCGGTGATCACCGCCATCGGCATGGCCGACGAGCTGGCAGTGATGGCGATTGCCATGATTGTCGCCATGGCGCTGATGCTGGCTGCCAGCAAGAAGCTGACCCGCTTCGTCAACGCCCACCCGACCCTGATCATCCTGTGTCTGGGCTTCCTGCTGATGATCGGTTTCAGCCTGATTGCCGAGGGCGTGGGCCTGCATATTCCCAAGGGCTACCTGTACGCCGCCATCGGCTTCTCGATCATGGTCGAGTTCTTCAACCAACTGGCCCGACACAACAAGCAGAAGTGGCTGGATACCGGCGGCAACCTGCGTGAGCGCACCGCCAACAATATTCTGCGCCTGCTCGGCCGCAGCGAAGAGGCCGAGCAGCTGGATACCGCCAGCGCCTCCGACGAGGAGGAGCCGGAGCCGGTCTTCCATGAGAACGAACGGGACATGATCCGTGGTGTTCTGAGCCTGGCCGATACCAACATCAAGGCGCTGATGACCCCCCGCCGGGATATTCACGCACTGGACCTGAGCAGTACGCTGGACGAGCAACGCCAGCAACTGCTGGACTCGCCCTACTCCCGTCTGATCGTGATCCGCGACGGCAAGCAGGACGAGCCGGTGGGCATAGTGCAGAAGAAGACCCTGCTCGACGCCCTGCTGCGCGGTGACGACTTCCAGTGCGAACAGTACATTGAACAACCGGTGGTGCTGTTCGAGACCCAGAACGCGATCAAGGCACTGGAAGCCTTCCGCCATGAGGGCAAGCAGATGGCCTTCGTGGTCGACGAGTTCGGCACTCTGGAAGGTATCGTCAGCCTGACCGACATCATGGAAGCCATTGCCGGTGAGCTGCCGGAGGTGGAACAGGGCATGGATCTGACGCCCAGCGTGATCGAGCTGGAACCGGGCCGCTATGAGGTGGATGCCAGCGAGAATCTCGAGGACATCAACCGTCACCTGCCCATGCCCCTGCCACGCAACCCGCTGTATACCACCCTGGCCGGACTGATCCTCAACCAACTGGAGCACATGCCGGAGAAGGATGAGCTGCTCAGTGTCGATGGCTGGCAGATCCGTGTGCTGGAAATCGAACACATGCGCATCGCCCGGGTGGAACTGCTGCGCCTGGACGAACACGACGAGTGATCCCCTGCCCCGCCCCCTGCTCCGGGGGCGGGGTTCTTTATCCCCCCGCCGAAAGGCCAAGGCAAAGCGCGGCGCAGTCTGTGATAAACTGTCCAGCGGCCACAAGCCCCAAGCACACCAACCCAGGGGATGCCTACCAGGAGTCCGTACGCCGATGTCTGACAACTCGCCAAACCACGTTGCCAGTGGAGAAAAATTCCGCAATGCCCAGGGTATCACTGCCATCAAGGACGGCCAGAAGCGCCGCACCAAGGCAGCCGAGCCCCAGGTCTTCGAACCCAAGCCCAAGTGGCTGCGGGTCAAGGCACCGGCCGGAGATCGCTTCGAGGCGGTCAAGCGCAACGTCAGCGAGCATCGGCTGAGCACTGTCTGTCAGGAATCCCACTGCCCGAACATGGGCGAATGCTGGAGCAATGGCACCGCCACCATCATGCTGATGGGCTCGGTCTGCACCCGCGCCTGCCGCTTCTGCGCGGTGGATACCGGCAACCCGAACGGCTGGCTGGATCAGGAAGAGCCGGAGAATACCGCCCGCTCAGTGGAGCTGATGGCCCTGCGTTACATAGTGCTGACCTCGGTGGACCGTGACGATCTGGCCGATGGTGGCGCAGGTCACTACGCCGCCTGCGTGCGCGCCATCAAGCAGCGTACCCCGCAGGTGGTAGTGGAAGCCCTGACCCCGGACTTTGACGGCGATCTGGCGGCGGTCGAGCTGGTAGTGGACTCAGGACTGGAGGTATTTGCCCAGAACGTCGAAACGGTGGAGCGCCTGACCCACGAAGTACGCGACCCGCGCGCCGGCTACGCCAAGACCCTGCGGGTGCTGGAGCACGCCAAGAAACACCGCCCAGACGTGCTGACCAAGACCAGTCTGATGGTCGGCCTGGGCGAGACCGATGAAGAGATACTGCAGACCTTCGACGAGCTGCGCGCCATCGGTGTGGATATCGTCACCCTCGGCCAGTACCTGCAGCCGACCCGCAACCACCTGCCGGTAAAACGCTGGGTCAGCCCCGAGGAATTCAATCACTTCCGCGAACTGGGCCTGGCCAAGGGCTTCATGGAAGTCGCCGCCGGTCCGCTGGTACGCTCCAGCTACCGGGCTGACCGGGTGTTCGAAAAGAACAACCTCGGCCTCACCGCCCCGGCTGCCGTACCCGGGCAGCAGGTCGACAACAACCTGATTCCGACGCTGAATATTCGCTGAGAAGCGGTCTCGCAGCTCTGGGGGAGCGCTCTTCTGGGAACGTCGAGCACCAACTCGATGAGCAGGGTTGCCCTGACCGCCGCAGGACGAGCTGGTGCTCGTCCCTCCCAGCCCCCAACTTGCCGGGATGGAACCCGGCACTCCATGGCACTGTACTCGGGCTCGCCCTTCTGGGAACGTCGAGCACCAGCTCGATGAGCGGGGTT
>JAAYHO010000093.1 GCA_012735335.1 Gammaproteobacteria bacterium | reverse complement strand
GGTGACGAACAGACCGTGGCACAGCAGATTGCCGATCTGAAGGAGCGCTACGGCATGGACGAGCTGATCGTCAACAGCCCGATCCATGATCAGGAGAAGCGCAAGGAGAGTTATCGCAGGTTGATGGCGGCGGCCACGTTGTAACAAGCCCGCCGAGAGAATGGAGCGGGTGAAGGGAATCGAACCCTCGTAATCTGGTTGGGAACCAGGAGCTCTACCATTGAGCTACACCCGCAACGGCGTGCATTCTATGCTGCCGCCGGGCTGCTCGGCAACCACTGCACGCACTGGATTGCCACGCTTCGCTCGCAATGACGCTGAAGAGGCAGCATAGCCCTCGGCGGTACCACCCCACTCCCCGTCATTGCGAGGAGCGTAGCGACGCGGCAATCCATGGGCCTTGAAGCCACCGCACCCATAGGGTTGCCGCGCTTCGCTCGCAATGATCTCCTCTCCCTTACCTCTGCGCCAACAACGCCTTACCCACCCACGAGCGGGCGAATTGCCAGGCGCAGCGGCCGTTGCGGTTGCCGCGGGCGGTGGCCCAGCGGATGGCTTCTTTCTGCAGCTCTTCATCCCACTGCCAGCTCAGCTCGTACTGGGTCGCCATGCTGCCCAGCCAGTGGCGTACCACGTCAAGGTAGTGGTCCTGGGTGAAGGGGTAGAAGGACACCCACAGGCCGAAGCGGTCGGACAGAGCGATCTTCTCCTCGATGGCTTCGCTGGGGTGCAGTTCGCCGTCGACCATGCTGCTGGCGGTGTTGTCGCTGCGGTGTTCCGGCAGCAGGTGGCGGCGGTTGGAGGTGGCGTACAGCAGCAGGTTGTCGGGGGTGACCTCGACCGAGCCGTCGAGTACGGTTTTCAGGGTCTTGTAGGCGCTGTCGCCGGCTTCGAAGGCCAGGTCGTCACAGAACAGCAGGAAGCGCCAGGGCTGGCCGCTGATCTGGGCTACCAGGCTCGGCAGTTGTACCAGGTCGCTCTTGTCGATCTCGATCAGCCGCAGTCCGTCATCCTTCCAGGTGTTGAGCAGTGCCCGCACCAGGGAGGATTTGCCGGTACCCCGGGCACCCCACAGCAGGGCGTTGTTGGCTGGCAGGCCCCTGACGAACTGTGCGGTGTTGGCTTCCAGCAGCTGTTTCTGCCGGTCCACGCCGATCAGGTCGCTGAGGCTCTGCTGCAGGTCGATATCCAGCGGTTTGAGCCAACCGCCATCGCCCTGCCCGACCCAGCGGGCGGCGTAGCTGTGGTTCCAATCCAGTTCTGGGGGCAGCGCGGGAAGGCTCTGTTCATAGCGGTCGAGAAAGCGCACGACGCGCTGCATGAAGTCATTGGTGGTCATGTCAGTCATTCCGGGGCTCCAGCCGCAGACACACCGAGTTGATGCAGTAGCGCAGGCCGGTCGGCGGTGGGCCATCCGGAAACACATGCCCCAGGTGAGCATCGCAGCGGCTGCAGACCACTTCGGTGCGGTGCATGCCGTGGCTGAAGTCTTCGTGGTTGGTGACAGCGGCCTGGTCTATCGGCGCCCAGTAGCTGGGCCAGCCGCAACCGGCGTCGAACTGGGTGTCGCTGTCGAACAGCGGCGCATCGCAGCAGATGCAGTGGTATACACCCGGCTCGCCCTTCAGATGGTACTCGCCGGTAAAGGGGCGTTCAGTGCCCCCAAGGCGGCATACCTGGTATTGCGCTTCGGTGAGCTGAGCGCGCCAGTCCTGATCAGATTTGCTCACTTTGTCCACTGTTTCCTCCGAGAAGTTTGTCGTACGGGCTTTCTTCGCCGCATTCGCAGTCGTATGATGCTCGCTTTGCTTTCGCAGTCCCAGCCCATTTCTCATCACTGATGATTTACAGGTAAGTATCATGCAGGTTAGCAAGTCCAACAAATTGGCCAATGTCTGTTACGACATTCGCGGGCCGGTCCTGCGCCATGCCAAGCGCCTCGAAGAAGAAGGTCACCGGATTCTCAAGCTGAATATTGGCAACCCGGCACCCTTCGGTTTTGAAGCGCCCGAGGAAATCCTCCAGGACGTGATTCTCAACCTGTCCACTGCCCAGGGTTACAGTGACTCCAAGGGGCTGTTTTCGGCACGCAAGGCAGTGATGCATTACTGCCAGACCAAGAATTTCCAGGGTGTGGGTATCGAAGATATCTACCTGGGCAACGGTGTGTCCGAGCTCATTGTGATGGCCATGCAGGCGCTGCTGAACAACGGTGACGAGGTGCTGATTCCGGCACCGGATTATCCGCTGTGGACCGCGGCGGTCAGCCTGTCCGGCGGCAAGCCGGTGCATTACCTGTGCGATGAACAGTCGGACTGGTATCCGGATATCGAGGATATTCGCAGCAAGATCACCCCCAATACCAAGGCGATGGTGCTGATCAACCCGAACAACCCGACCGGCTCGGTGTACCCGCGCGAGGTGCTGGAGCAATTGGCCGAGGTGGCCCGGGAGCACAAGCTGCTGGTGCTGGCGGATGAGATCTACGACAAGATTCTGTATGACGGCACCGAGCACGATTCCTTTTCGGCGGTGGCCCCGGATCTGCTGTGTCTGACTTTCAACGGGCTATCCAAGTCCTACCGGGTGGCGGGTTTCCGCTCCGGCTGGATGATCATCAGCGGACCGAAGCAGCGGGCGGCCAGTTATATCGAAGGACTGGAGATACTGTCCTCGATGCGCCTGTGTGCCAACGTACCGGCCCAGCATGCGATCCAGACGGCCCTGGGTGGTTACCAGAGCATCAATGATCTGATCCTGCCCGGTGGTCGTCTGCTGGAGCAGCGGGATATCGCCTGGGAGCTGCTCAACGAGATTCCCGGAGTCAGCTGTACCAAGCCCAAGGGCGCGCTGTACCTGTTCCCGAAGCTGGACCCGAAGGTCTATCCGATTCACAACGACGAGAAGATGGTGCTGGATCTGTTGCTGCAGGAGAAGATCCTGATTGTGCAGGGTACGGCCTTCAACTGGCCATATCCGGATCACTTCCGCATTGTCTCGCTGCCGCGCAAGGATGATCTGGAGATGGCGATCGGGCGGATTGCCAACTTCCTGCATTCCTATAAGCAGTAGTCGGCGGGATCTCACCGCCTCCCTCGTCATTGCGAGGAGCGCAGCGACGCGGCAATCCATGGGCGCCCCAGCCATCGCTCGCACTGGATTGCCGCGCTTCGCTCGCAATGACGGTGGAGGAGTGTGCGGCGGGGAGCGGTTGAGGGTGCATTCACCCCGGGGCGGGGTTCCCACAGGTTGGTATGTGGCGCTTCCGGTAAGAGCCGACACGCTTTGAAACAGACTGCCGATTGAATCCTCGGCCTTCAGGCCCAACTATATTCTCCAGGTATTCACAGGAGTCTTCACTTAAATGATGCGTATTCTGCTTTTCCTGGCGACCAACCTTGCGATTGTGCTGGTGGCCAGTATTACCCTGAGCCTGTTGGGCGTGGGGAGTATTCATGATGGTCAGGGCGGGATGAATCTGCAGGCTCTGCTGATTTTCTGCGCCGTGATCGGTTTTGCCGGTTCCTTCGTTTCCCTGTTCATGTCCAAGTGGATGGCCAAGCGCAGTACCGGTACCCGTATCATCACCCAGCCGCAGACCCGTCAGGAGCAGTGGCTGGTGGATACCGTGGCCGAGCTGGCGCGGGATGCCAATATCGGTATGCCGGAGGTGGGTATCTTCCCGTCCCGGGCGTCCAACGCCTTTGCCACTGGCTGGAACAAGAACGCCTCGCTGGTAGCGGTGTCCGAGGGCATGCTGCAGCGGTTCAGTCCGAACGAGATCCGGGCGGTGATGGCCCATGAGATCGGTCACGTGGCCAACGGCGACATGGTGACCCTGACGCTGATCCAGGGCGTGGTGAACACTTTCGTGATGTTCTTTGCCCGCATCATCGGTAACTTCGTTGACCGGGCGGTGTTCAAGAACGAGAGCGATGGCCCGGGTATCGGCTACTTTATCGCGACCATCTTTGCCGAGGTGATTCTGGGTATTCTGGCCAGCATCATCGTCATGTGGTTTTCCCGTCAGCGTGAGTTCCGCGCCGATGCGGCGGCGGCCCAGCTGACCGGCAGTGGCAACATGATCGCCGCGCTGGAGCGGCTGCGCGCCGAGCAGGGTATTCCGGTGGAGATGCCCGGCGAGATGACTGCCTTCGGTATCAACGGCAATCTGAAGAACGGCCTGGCCGGTCTACTGATGACCCACCCGCCGCTGGAACAGCGCATTGCCGCTCTGCGTGCCGGCAACTACCGCTGAGTTTTTTCTGCTGCGCTGAAACCCCCGCCCTGCGGGGGTTTTGCGTTCATGGGGGCAGAACCGGTAAACGCGCCGGGATATTTCCTGTCATCCGGCAGTCACAACCCTTGTCTATGCTTTCCATGTGCCAGGCATCGCAGAGTTGCCGACACTGACCCGATGAGAAGCTGATTTGGAGAATGACATGAATCGACAGGTACAGCAGAAGCCACGCTCACTGACCGACAACCTGCCCCGCCCGTCTCTGCAGGCACGGGGTTTTCTGGTGGATGAACAGGGCCGGGAGATTGCCATTACCGAGCGCATGATCCAGCAGGCCTGCCAGGAACTTGAGCGTCATTGGGTAGCACCCCGTTCACTCAAGGCAGGCTGATACCTGCACCTGGCGGTGGTGTTGGCACCAGGCTGCGGTCATACCGCCTGAGGTTCAAACCCTGCCGCCAACAACCGGCGCGCCGTGTGCGGTTCGGACGCTGCCGTCATCACCCGCAACAGATTGCACTCCCGCCGCAGGGGATACTCCTTGCGCAACCGATCAAACCCTTCCCGACTGGCCTGCTCCGACGCAGCACCGCGCAGCATGGCGCGCAGCCGGGCATCATCATCACGCACGTCATAGACCAGCCGCAGGGCCCGGGCCAGCGCCCAGTCCGGTGGCGTACCCGCTTCCAGCTGCCACTCCCCCGCCCCGGTACGCGGCATCAGCTGCTGCAGGCTGCGGGTGGCCGGGCGTTGCAGAAAAGCGCACAGGGCCTGATAGATCTGCTCGGTGCCGCGCAGCTTGCCATCCAGGCTGTAACCGGCGATATGCGGTGTGGCCAGCGCGCAGCGGGCGGCCAGCGCCGGGTCGACCAGGGGTTCGGTTTCCCACACATCAAGGGCGACCAGCAGGTCGTCACGCTGGGCCAGCAGCGCGGCCAGCGCGGCGTTGTCCACCACCGGGCCACGGCTGCTGTTGATCAGCCAGGCACCGGGGCGCAGTGCCCGAAGGCGTTGGGCGTTCAATAGATGGTGGGTGGCGTGGGGGCCGCTGTGGGTCAGGGGTACATGGCAGCTGATCACATCACTGCGGGCGATCAGCTCGTCGAGACTGACAAAGCCCTGCTTCTCCCGCTCGGCACGCGGCGGATCGCACAGCAGCACCTCAACGCCCAGTGCCTGCAGGGTAGCGGCCAGACGACCGCCCACCTCCCCTACCCCGACGATGCCCACGACCTTGTCCTGCCAGGCAGTGGCGCTGCGCTCGGCAAAGGTCAGCAGGCAGCTGAGCACATATTCGACCACGCCCCGGGCGTTGCAACCGGGTGCGCTGGCCACTTCGATACCGGCTACCGCCAGCCCGGTCAGGTCCAGATGGTCGGTGCCTATGGTGCAGGTGCCGACAAATCGCACCGGGGTGCCGAGCAGCATGCCGGCCCGGACCTGGGTGACCGAGCGCACCAGCAGGATATCCGCATCCGCCACCGAGGTATGGTCGATCAGCCGCCCCGGCAGGCGGGTCAGGCGGCCCAGCTCGCCGATGAATTCATCCAGCAGCGGTATGTTCTCGTCAGCCACTATATGCATAACAACCCCCTGGCGCAGTGTTCATCTCATTGTTGGAGCGGTTGGCCCATCTGTCCACCGGTCGGCCGATGTTTTACAGCTGTCCCAGAGTAAAGGCCTCGGCCTGCAGACTGGTGCCGGGCCGGTAGAAGTTCAGCAGCGCGTCGATAAAACAGGCGGGACGCTCGGGAATGCCGTTACGCAGATAGTCCTGCACCTGGTCGACGACCCGTTGCTTGAAGGGCGTGGGGTCGGTCGCCTCGCCGCTGAGGTTGTCGAGGCTGACGCGGAAGCGATGCCCGGCGGCCTCGCAGAACAGCCATTCCAGCGCCTGGGGTTTGACTTCGACCTGCTCGAAGGCGCTCTGCTGCTCGGCGCTGCGCCCATCCGGGGCGTACCAGTAGCCGAAGTCCACCTGCTCCCGGCGGGCCGCTCCGGCCACGCACCAGTGGGCGATTTCGTGCAGGGCGCTGCGGAAGTAGTCGTGGGTGAAGAGGATGCGGTGCATCGGCTCTTCAGCATCCGCTGGCAGGTAGATGGGCTCGGGTGCACCTCCGACCAGGCGGGTGTTGTACGAGGCGGCAAAACAGGTTTCGAACAGGCGGATCAGATCCCGGCTATCGTGCGTCATGGGCGGATGGACAATTAACGGCAAATTGATAGGATGGGGCGCTTTTTCCCCGGTGTAATCCAATGACTACCAGTGAAACCCCTACCCGTTGGCGGCGCAGTGTAACAGAATTGCGCGCGCTGATCTGGCTGGCCCTGCCGATCCTGGCGGCGCAGCTGTCGCAGACCCTGCTGGGCTTTGTGGATACGGCCATGGCCGGTCGGGTCAGTGCGGTGGATCTGGCGGCGGTGGCGCTGGGCAACTCCTTCTGGCTGCCGACCTTCCTGTTCCTGACCGGTGTGTTGATGATCATCACCTCCAAGGTGGCGGCCAGCAACGGTGCCGGACGGCCGGAGCAGACCGGGCCGCTGGTGCGCCAGGGCCTGTGGCTGGGGTTGGTGCTCGGCAGTCTGGCCGGGCTGCTGCTGTGCGCGGTGGAGCCGGCGCTGCACTGGGCGCGTATAGATCCCGAGCTGATGCCCAAGACCGTGGGCTATATCCGCGCGGTGGCGCTGGGCTTTCCGGCCATTGGCATGTATCAGGCGCTGCGCGGCATGACCGACGGAATGTCGCGCACCAAGCCGAGCATGATCATCGGCCTGCTCGGCCTGATACTCAACGTGCCGGCCAACTATGTTCTGGTCTACGGCAAGCTGGGCTTTCCGGAGATGGGCGGCGTGGGCTGCGGAGTGGCAACCACCATCGTCATGTGGTTCATGCTCGCCTGCATGGTCATCTATCTCAAGCGCTCCAGGCTGTATGCTGCCGCTCGCCTGTTCGAGCGCTTCGACTGGCCGCGCTGGTCGGTGCAGAAGGGACTGCTGGGGCTGGGGCTGCCGATCGGCATCTCGCTGTTTTCCGAAACCAGCATGTTTGCCCTGATTGCCCTGCTGATCGGCAGTCTTGGCGCGGTGGTGGTGGCCAGCCATCAGGTGGCGCTGAACTTCACTTCACTGGTGTTCATGCTGCCCTTCAGTCTGGGACTGGCGATCACTGTGCGGGTGGGCCACAACCTGGGCATGCAGGGTGCCCGGGCCGGGTTGTTTTCTGCCAAGGTGGGGATTGCCGTGGCGCTGTTCTGCGCGCTGATCTCGGCCAGCTTCATCTATCTGCTGGCCGAGCGCCTGCCGCATATCTATACCAACGACCCGGAAGTCCTGGCGCTGTCCGCCAGCCTGCTGGTGTATGCGGCGCTGTACCAGTTCTCCGATGCATTGCAGGTGGCCTGCGCCGGGGCGCTGCGCGGCTATCAGGACACCCGCATGCCGATGCTGTTGACCATGATCGCCTACTGGCTGATCGGCCTGCCCAGCGGTTACGTGCTGGGGCTGACCGATCTGCTCGGTCCGGCGCAGGGGCCGGCGGGGTTCTGGAAGGGGCTGATCATCGGGCTGACTGCGGCGGCGCTGTTTCTGTCGATCCGCCTGGCGGTGGTCGGTGGCCGCCGCAAACGGAGCTTTCCGCTGGACAGCAGCCACCTGAAACGCTGATCAGTTTTTCCCATCCTTGCGGATCAGGTAGTGATACTCGTTGCCGACTTCCTGCTGCTGCAGCAGTTCATGCCCGAGGAAGCTGCAGAAACGCGGGATGTCGCGCTGGGTGGACGGGTCGGTAGCCAGCACCTCAAGGCACTCCCCTGCCCCCAGATCCCGCACGGCGTTGTGCAGCATCATCACCGGCTCCGGGCACAGCAGGCCGCGGGCGTCCAGTTGGGCGTCGGGTGTGGGCAGAGTCTCGGGCATGGTCGGGCTGATCCTTGGTTGCGGAGCGGGGATTATCGGTAAAACCAGCGGGGGATGCCAGTTGGAATGGAGTGTCGGGGTCCATCCCGGCTATTGGAGTCGGCGGCGGGTGCAGTGTTATGGACAGACTCCGCTCATCGAGCTGGTGCTCGACGTTCCCGGGACTCAGCCACCAGTCGAGTTGGAACTCGACACTCCTTTACTG
>JAAYHO010000092.1 GCA_012735335.1 Gammaproteobacteria bacterium | reverse complement strand
TTGCACAGTTTCAGCGAGGTCAGGTCCAGCTGCGCGGTGAGCGGGTGCGCCAGCAGCCCGATGAACATGGTCGGCACACCGGGGAAGCTGGTAATGCGATTCTGGCTGATCTCCCGCAGCACGGTCTCGGCATCGAAGCGTGGATGCAGATAGGCTTCGGCACCCAGACGCACGGTGAACAGCATGTTGATCATCAGCGCATAGATATGAAACGGCGGCAGCACCGCCAGTACCCGCTCCTGCCCCGGCTTGAGTGACTGATCAAGGATGGCCTGAAGCTGCGAACAGCTGGCCGTGAGATTGGCGTGGGTCAGCATGGCACCCTTGGGGGCACCGGTGGTACCGCCGGTGTATTGCAGGACTGCCAGCGCCGTGGCCGGGTCGTCCGGCAGCTGCCTTTCGTACACGCCCTGATTATCCAGCAGACTGGCAAAGGAGCTGATGTGGCCGCCCTGCTCCACCGGTACTGACGGACCCAGCATGCCGGCCTGCTCGACGCTGACCGGGCCGCAGAACTCCGTGAACTGACCAACCACCACGTGCCGCAGGCGCGTGGTGCCGACCAGTCCGGCCATGCGCGGATAGAGACTGGCCAGATCCAGGGTCAGCATGATGTCGGTTTCACTGTCCTCGATCTTGTGCGCCAGCGTGCGCTCGGCGTCCAGCGGCGAGTAGTTGACCACGGTGCCACCGGCGCGCAGCACACCGAGAAAGCCGATGAAGTAATGCGGTGTATTGGGCAGGAACAGACCCACATGCACCCCCGGGCCCACCCCGAGCTGCTGCAGACCACAGGCCGCCCGGCTGACCAGCTCATCCAGCTGGCGGTAGTTGAGTTTATGCCCCAGAAAGTCGATTGCCGGGTTATCCGGGAAGGCTTCAGCCGTCCGGTCCAGCAGCTGGCTCACTGGCCCGGTCGCCAGTTCGGCATCCCAGCGCATACCCTGAGGATAGGAACCCAGCCAGGAAATTCGTGCACGTTCGCCCATAGGTTATCTCCACCGCCTGCGTGTATCTTGTCGTTATTGTGCCCTTCACATTAGCCCCGGCGAGGTAACCTGCAAAGCCCGATCCAGACGGCGTATGCACTGTCATAGATCGACTGGAGCCGGCCCGTTCTGTGACGCGCCTCGCAAAAGCATGCCCTGCGCCGCAACGGCAGAGCTCAAGCGGCTTTCATCAAATTGCAATAAGCGAAGCGGGTTGCTAGATTCATGTTTCTTTTCCCTGAAAATTGGATGATTGCCATGAAACGGATCCTGATTGGTTCCCTGCTTGCTGCTGCTTCCCTCAACGCCTTCGCAACCGCCCCCGGTGGTCCGGGTTGTGGCTGGGGCAACATGCTGTTTGAAGGCCAGCGCGGCCTGCCTTCCCACCTGGTGGCGTCAATCACCAACGGCACCTCGGGTAACGCCACCTTCGGCATGACCTCGGGTACCAACGGCTGTGACACCAGCGGTGCACTGGCCTACCACGG
The DNA here is from genome assembly GCA_012735335.1 of Gammaproteobacteria bacterium. Classification (GTDB taxonomy): domain Bacteria; phylum Pseudomonadota; class Gammaproteobacteria; order Pseudomonadales; family Pseudomonadaceae; genus Halopseudomonas. The sequence goes on along the minus strand of JAAYHO010000092.1, from coordinate 3,195 downwards.
CAAGTCCATGCTGGTGCTGAGCAGCATCATGAACGAACTGTCCGAAGACATGGCTCGGGGTGAAGGCGAAGCCCTGACCACCTACGCCGTGGTCATGGCGGTGCCAGCTGAAGACCGCGCGCGCTTCGCCGCCGTTACCAGCGAGCACTTCAACGAGATCTTCAGCTCTGCTGAGGTCACTGCCGAGCAGGTACATGCCGCGACCCTGGCCGTCATGAAGCGCGACGCCGTGCTGGCCAAGTACACTGATCAGACCTGATCGACCCGCATCAACCCTGCCCGGGCATTCCGGGCAGGGTAACCCGGGCGCCCCCGGGCTCTTACAGCCACCTTCGTTTTCCTCACATCGGTTGCGCATGTTCAAACCTCTGCTCTCCCTGTTGCTGGTTCTGACCGGCACAGCTGTACAGGCAGCACCCCGGCATGACGCTGCAACCCTGCACACCCTTGCCGAGCATCCCTACTGGATCTCCCTCGGTCATTACGAGCGCCCGTTGATCGGTGGCTGGCGCAGTTATGTAGATGACGAGGCTTTCTTTCTTTCCGCCGACGGTGAGCATTCGCCGCTGGCCGAGCTGAATGCCACGCTGCAGGGACTCTACGCCGACCCTGCGCTGGCCGATCAACACACTCAATGTCGCTACCCGTCACGCACCCGCTGGCTGCGTGCCCAACTGGCGCTTGACGACCTGCCCGTGGTGGAATGCCACGAGTACGACCTCTGGTATGCCGACATCAACCCGCACAGCACCGTGCTGGTGTTCCCCGATGCCTACCTGAACAGCCCCTCGTCAATGTTCGGCCACACCCTGCTGCGCATCGACTCGGCGGACATGCAGGACAACGGCACGGCGCTGCTGAGCTACGCCCTGAACTTCGGTGCCATGGTCGGGGAAATGGACAACAGCATCCTGTATGCCTGGAAAGGACTGGCAGGCGGCTACCCGGGCCAGTTTTCGCTGTTGCCCTACCGGGACAAGATCAGCGAATACAGCAGTCTGGAGAACCGCGACCTGTGGGAATACCGGCTCGACCTGACGCCGGAGGAAACCGGCCGCATGATCGAGCATGTGTGGGAGTTGCGGCAGGTGCGCTTCGACTACTTCTTCTTCGATGAGAACTGCTCCTACCGGCTGCTCGAACTGCTTGAAATCGCCCGCCCCGGCCTGCGCCTGATCGACCAGTTTCCGCTGACCGCCATCCCCGCCGATACCGTCCGCGCGGTAAAGGAGGCGGGCATGATCACCGAGGTCAACTATCGCCCGTCGCGGGAGAAGGAGCTGCTGGCCCGCGCCGCGCCGCTGGAGCGTGACGAGCTGCGCCTGGCCAAGGCGCTGGCCGCCGACACTGATATGCTGGACAGCCCGGCATTCTGTAACCTGCCTGACTCACGCAAAGCGCTGATCCAGGAGACCAGCTACCGTCTGCTCCGCTATCAGGCGGTCAATCAGGAACGTGATCCGGATAACGCCGCGCGCAGCTACCGGATGCTGCAGGCCATCAACCAGAACCCGCCACCCCGGCTGGACATGCCGACCCCCGCCCTGCCGGAGGACGGCCATGAGTCGCGCACCTGGCAACTGGCGCTCGGCAGTCAGGATGACCGCGCCTTTGCCGAGTACGGCCTGCGCATGGCCTACCACGACCTGAACGACAACCTGGCGGGCTTTCCGCTGGGGGCTCAGATCGAGCTGGGCAAGCTGCGTATCCGTCAGTATGAGGGCAACCACTGGCAGCTGGAGGAACTGGGGCTGGTCGGCATCCGCTCACTGACACCACGCAGCCAGTTGCTCAAGCCCTGGTCCTGGCAGGTAGCGGCGGGACTGGAGCGGGTTGCCGGCAAGGAGGGAGGGCAGCGGCTGGTCGGCCATCTGAACGGTGGTGGCGGCTTCAGCTGGCAACTGGCCGATGGGCTGCAGGCCCATGCACTGGCCACCCTGCGGCTGGAACACCATCGGGACTTTGCCGCCATGCTCAGCCCGGCAGCGGGCTTTGACAGCGGCCTGCTGTGGCGCAACCGCGCCGGTAACCTGCTGCTGGAGGCCCAGGCGGACTATTTTCACAATGGTGAAATACGCCGTCGCCTGGGGCTGACCCAGCAACTGGAGCTGGGTCGCAACCTCGGCCTGCGGCTCACCGCCCAGCGCGAGTTCAGTCACTGGAGCGCACCACAGAATGAAGTGATGCTGCAGCTGCGCTGGTATCACTATTGACGGGGGTGTAGCGCCCCTGCGCTACGCCTGCCACCCCTCGCGGCATCCAGATCATGTCGTCGCGCAGGCGCGCGACAACCCGAAGCCCGCCTCAGCCCCGGCGCAGACGCTCGGCGGCACCCAGCAGTAACTGCTCGGTACCCGCCCAACCCAAGCAACCATCGGTAATCGACACCCCGTACTGCAGCTCATCACTCAACGGCTGATTGCCGTCGAACAGATGACTTTCCAGCATCACCGCCCGCAGGCTGCGATTGCCCGCCAGACGCTGGTCGATCACCTCCTGCAATACCGCAGGCTGGCGCAGCGGGTCCTTGCCGCTGTTGGCATGACTGCAGTCGACCATGATGCTCGGCTCGATACCTGCCTTGCTCAACGCTGCACTGGCGGCGGCAACACTCGGCACATCGAAGTTCGGCCCCTGATTGCCGCCACGCAGAACCAGATGGGTATCCGGGTTTCCGCTAGTTTCCACCACCGCCGGGCGGCCCAGATCATCCATGCCGAAGTGTTGATGGGGGTGGGCCGCCGAGCGCATGGCATCAATCGCGATGCCCATGCTGCCGTCGGTACCGTTCTTGAAACCGACCGCCATATCCAGCCCGCTGACCAGCTCGCGGTGGATCTGCGACTCACTGGTGCGGGCACCAATCGCCGCCCAACCCAGCAGGTCATCCACATAACCGGCCACCAGCGGCTGCAACAGCTCATTGGCCAGCGGCAGACCCAGCCTGATCATCTGCAGCATCAGACGCCGGGACAGCTCCAGCCCGGCAGCCATATCCCCGCTGCCATCCAGCTGCGGGTCGTACACCAGCCCCTTCCAGCCGACCGTGGTGCGGGGCTTCTCGATGTAGGCACGCATCACCAGCAACAGCTGATCATCGACCCGGGGTGCCAGCTCGGCCAGACGCCGGGCGTAGTCCAGCGCCGCATCGGCATCATGAATCGAGCAGGGACCCACCACCACCAGCAGGCGCGG
>JAAYHO010000091.1 GCA_012735335.1 Gammaproteobacteria bacterium | reverse complement strand
GTGTCAGTGTGCTGCCAGTACAGCGGAGCGCGCCATTGTCCGGCGCAGACCGCATCCCAGCCGTCGGATAGCCACAGCTCGGGGCTCTGGTAGCCGCCGTCGAGCATGAAGTCCAGGTATTCGCCATTGGTCAGGTTGCGGCTGGCCAGTCGGTAGGGTTTCAGCCAGACGCGGTGGCGGGGCTGTTCGTTGTCGTAGCTGAAGCTGCTGCCCGTGTGACCGATCTCGACCAGGCCGCCGTTCAGTTCCAGTGGCTGGGTCGGGTGGCGATTGTGCTCGGGTATGGTCTGGTCCGGGCCGTCAGCGCGCCAGGCTGGAGCCAGCGGGTTGCAGGAGAAGTGGTGTTTGAGGTCGGTGAGCATCAGTTCCTGGTGCTGCTGTTCGTGGTTCAGCCCCAGTTCCACCAGTGCAATGATGTCCGGCGGCAGGGCAGAGTCGGCAAGCAGTTGGGCCATGTGCCGGTCCACGTGCTGGCGGTAGGCGAGTACCTCCGACAGGGCTGGGCGGGACAGCAGGCCCCGCTGTGGCCGGGCATGGCGCGGGCCTATACCGACGTAGTAGGAGTTGAACAGCACGGCGAAGGCCGGATCGAAAACCGGGGCTGGGTTGGGCCGGGTGTTGAGGATAAAGGTCTCGAAGAACCAGCTGGTATGAGCCAGATGCCATTTCAGCGGACTGGCGTCACTCATCGATTGCAGCTGGCAGTCCTCGGCGCTGAGCCCGGCGATCAGCTCCAGGCTGTATTGGCGGACCGCCCGATAACGGCTGGCGATGGATTCCTGCATGGCCTGCGCAGGCAGTTGTGCATTCATGCCTTGGGCTCCGCGAGAAACACACCGAACCAGTGATCGGCATCGGTCCACATCTGCCGCTGGCTGAAACCCGCCTCGTCCAGCAGCAGACTGAACCCGGTCGGGGTGTACTTGTGCGAATGCTCGGTGATGATGTATTCGCCGCGCTGGAACTGGCGCACGGCCGAGGTGCCGAGGCGTACGGTATGCGGTCGGCTGGCGATCAGGCGCATTTCTATCCGGCTGTTCCGTGGGTCGTAGATGGCGCTGTGCTGGAATGCCGAAGGGTCGAAGTTGGCATCCAGCAACTGGTTGGCGACCTCCAGTACATTGCGGTTGAAGTCAGCGGTCACACCCTCGGCGTCATTGTAGGCGGCTTCCAGAATGGCCACCGGTTTGACCAGATCGACTCCGATCAGCAACTGGCCCTGCTGCCCGCAATGCTGGCGGATACGACGCAGCAGACGCAGTGCCGCATTGCGCTCGAAGTTGCCGATGGAGGAGCCGGGGTAGAAGAAGATCGGGGGGCTGTCCGGGCTTTCGGCCAGCAGCTTTTTCAGGTCCAGCTGCCGGGTGAAGTCGCTGACCACGCCGACGCACTCCAGCTGCGGGTAGCCATCGGCGATGTTGGCCAGGCAGGCCTGGATGAAATCACCGGCGATATCCACACCGATCACCCGGGTGGGGGCGAGATGTTCCAGCCACTGGCGGGTCTTGCTGCAGTCGCCACAGCCCAGATCTACCCATTGAGCCTGGCTGGCCAGTGCCTGGCTGATCTCAGCAGCGTACTGCTGGAAAATTGTCGCCTCGGTGCGGGTGGGGTAGTACTCGTCGAGCTGGCAGATGCGGGTGAACAGCTCGCAGCCGCGTTCGTCGTAGAAGAATTTGGGGTTGATGCGGGCCTGGGGTTGCAGCAGGCCGTCGAGTAGTTGTTGTTTGTCCAGTAGCTGGTCAGGGTGCAGTAGGTTTTCCAGACGGGGAAGAGGCGTGCTGGTATTCACGGCGACTCCAGTGCGTGGGACTCCTGTTGAGTCTGGCACAAGCGCCGGAGGCTGCCATGTTGGGTGACGGACGGAGGAGAAGAGCGCCTACTCGGCGTTTTCCGCCACTTCGCGGATCAGTTTGAACAGCTTGCGTGCCGCCGCTGGTGGCTTGTTCTCGGCGGTTTCCTTGGTTGCCTGACGGACCAGTTGGCGGACGGTCTGGCGGTCGGCGTTCGGGTAGGTGTCGAGGAAGGCTTCCTGTTCGGCGGGTTTGCCGCTCAGCAGGCGGTCGCGCCAGCGTTCCAGTTGGTGAAAGTACTGGGCGTGGGCCTGGCTGTTGCTGTCCAGCCGGTCGACCAGCGCCTGGATGGCTTCGACATCCGGCTGCTCACGTACCAGTTTGCCGACAAAACTGAGGTGGCGCTTGAGTGCGCCCCGGGCGGTATGCCGGTGGGCCTCTTCCAGCGCGGCGCGCAGCTTGTCGGTCAGCTCCAGCCTGGCCAGCTGCGCGGGCTTGAGTTCGGTCAGCCGGCGGCCGAGTTCCTGATAAGCGTGCATTTCGCGCTTGATCTGGCTTTTGCTCTTCTCGTCCTGCTGGTCTTCGTGTTCTTCGGGAAATTCTGTCATGGTTGCTGCCCGTACGCCGCGTCTGTTCAATGCGCCATGATACCCGTTCACAGGTTATCTGTCCGGGGTACAATGGCCCGCTACGAGGAGAACATATGACCCAACAGCTATCTGAACAGCAGCATGATGACCCCCAGGCCCTGTGCCGGACGCTGGAACAGCGGGTGGCCTTCATTCTTGATGAGGCCAGTCGTCAGGGTGCCAGCGCCTGCGAAGTAGCGGTCAGCCAGAACACCGGCCTGTCGGTGGGTGTGCGTCAGGGTGAGGTGGAAACCGTCGAACTGAACCGCGACCAGGGCTTTGGCATTACCCTGTATCTGGATCAGCGCAAGGGCTCGGCCAGCACCTCGGATACCTCCGACGAAGCCATTCGCTCAACCATTGCAGCGGCACTGGCGATTGCCCGCAATACCTCGCCGGACCCCTGTTCCGGGCTGGCCGACGCCGAGCTGATGGCCACCGAACTGCCGGATCTGGATCTCTATCACCCCTGGGCGCTATCCGCCGAGCAGGCCATCGAACGGGCGCTGCAGTGCGAAGCCGCGGCCTTGCAGATGGACAGCCGTCTGAGCAGCGACAGCGCCAATATCAGCAGCCAGCAGGGCTGCCGGGTCTATGGCAACAGCCACGGTTTTATCGGCAGCTCGCTGGGTTCCCGGCACAGTGCCTCGGCGGTGCTGATCGTCAATACGCCCGAGGGCATGCAGCGCGATTACTGGTATACCGTGGATCGCCGCGCTGATCAGTTGATGACGCCCGAGGCGCTGGGGCAGCGAGCCGCCGAGCGTACCCTGGCGCGGATAGGCGCGCAGCCGGTCAAGACCGCCAGGGTGCCGGTGCTGTTTGCCGCCGATCAGGCTGCCGGACTGCTGGGCCATCTGATCGGGGCGATTTCCGGTGGTGCGGTGTACCGCCAGTCGACCTTCCTGCTGGAGGCCATGGACACGCAGATCTTCCCCGAGTGGGTCACCGTCGATGAGCGCCCGCACATGCTGCAGGCACTGGGCAGCGCTGCCTTTGACGGGGATGGCCTGGCCACCCGGGCGCAGGCCTTTGTCGAGCAGGGCCGACTGCGCAGCTGGGTGCTGAGCACCTACTCCGGCCGCCGTCTGAAACTGCCGAGTACCGCCAACGCCGGGGGCGTGCATAACCTGCATGTCAGTGCCAACGCCGGGGATCTGCCCAGCCTGCTGCGGGAGATGGGTACCGGACTGCTGGTCACCGAGCTGATGGGACAGGGCGTCAATGGCGTGACCGGGGATTATTCCCGGGGCGCCGGGGGCTTCTGGGTGGAGAATGGCGTGATCAGCCACCCGGTGCGGGAGGTGACCATTGCCGGTAACCTGCGGGAGATGTTCAGCAATCTGCGTTGCGTGGGGTCGGATATCGAGCGCCGGGGCAATTACCTGACCGGGAGCTGGTTGGTGGATGGGATGACGGTGGGTGGTGCTTGAGCCGCTACGGCCAGCAGTAGATCAGGTGAGTCCGCAGGCGTAGCGCGGGGGCGCTACACCCCGGGCCAGCTGGCTACTCCCCTTCCTCGAAGTAGTTGTTGATCAGGCCGACCAGTTCGGTCATGGCCTGTTCGGCCTGTTCCCCTTCACAGGTGATGCACAGCTCGGTGCCCTTGCTGGCGGCGAGCATCATGACTTGCATGATATTGGTGCCATCCACCATGTTCTGTTCCACACCGCCGACCTTGACGCTGCAGTTGTGCTGCCTGGCGACGTTGACGAACTTGGCGGCGGCGCGGGCGTGCAGGCCCAGCTTGTTGATGATCTGGACGCGTTGGGTTATCTGGGTCATGGCAGGTCGCGGTGGCGGATGAGCAGGTTGGAGAAATTGCTGCCCAGCTCCTGGACCAGACGCTCGGCAATATACACCGAGCGGTGATGCCCGCCGGTGCAGCCGATGCCTATGCTCATGTAGCTGCGCTCGCCTGCGGCGTAGCGCGGCAGCCACTTGTGCAGGAACTGGTAGATATCCTGATACATCTCCTGCACATCCGGCTCGGCATCGAGATAGTCACGGATCGGCTGATCCTTGCCGCAGAAGGGCCGCAGATCAGGCTTCCAGTAGGGGTTGGGCAGACAGCGCACGTCGAATACCAGATCCGCATCCACCGGCACGCCACGCTTGAAACCGAAGGACTGGATCAGGATCGATGGGCCGTTGTTCTGATTGCTCAGCAGGCGCAGTTTGAGCTGATCGCGCAGCTGATACAGGGTCAGGTGGCTGGTGTCGATCTTCAGGCTGGCCAGATCGATGATCGGCTCCAGCAGCTTCAACTCGGCGGCAATGGCTTCGGCCAGCGACAGGTTGCCATCGGTCAGCGGGTGCTTGCGCCGGGTTTCTGAAAAGCGCTTGATCAGCACGTCATCGGTAGCGGCGAGAAAGATCACATCGCAATGGATGCCGGCGCTGCGCACCTGCTGCAGCAGCTCGGGAAAGCGCTTGAGGTCGCTGGGCAGATTGCGCGCATCGATACTGATAGCCACCTTGGGCAGGCTCAGGTCGGTATCATTGGCCTGGCGTGCCAGCTCGGGTAACAGCCCGGCGGGCAGGTTATCTATGCAATAGAAACCGCTGTCTTCGAGCAGATGCAGCGCGGTACTCTTGCCCGAGCCTGAGCGACCGCTGACGACTACCAGACGCATGGCTCTCAGCTCCCGTGACCGTCAACCATGACCCGGTACAGGGTCTGTGCATCCGGCGCCTGACGCAGGGCCTCGCGCAGCTCTTCCTGATCCAGCCGTTCGGCCAGGGTCTTGAGAATCTGCAGATGTTGCTCGGTGGCCTCATGGGGCACCAGCAACACAAAAATCAGATCGACCGGCGCTCCATCCAGAGAGTCGAAGTCGATCCCGTCGTCCAGCTGCAACAGCGCGCCAACGGCTTCGTTGCACTGTTCCAGCCGACAGTGGGGAATGGCGATACCATTACCGAAGCCGGTCGACCCGAGTTTTTCCCGGGCGATCAGGCTTTCGTAGATGGTATCGGCGTCCAGTTGGGTGTGCTGGGCGATCAACTTGCCGATCAACTCCAGCACACGTTTCTTTGATCCCCCCTCAACTGCGGCAAAGGTGAGTTGAGGGGAGAGGATTTGACTTATCTGCATGGTTCGCTGCTTGAGACTCTATCGGTCATTGACGCCCTGTTGGCGTCCAATGTTCTTTTCCTTGTGCTTGATCAGTTGACGATCAAGGCGGTCCACCAATTGGTCAATGGCGGCGTACATGTCGGTGTGCTGGGCCTCGGCCACCAGATCAGTACCGGCAACGTGCAGGGTGCCTTCGGCTTTCTGTTGCAGCTTGTCCACCTCAAGGGTGATGTTGGCGCTGATGATCTTGTCGAAGTGGCGCTCCAGGCGGGACATCTTTTCAGTGACGTAGTCGCGCAGCGCATCGGTTACATCGAGTTGGAGACCGGTAATCTTCATTTGCATAAGACTTCTCCTGATTTGGCTTTATAAAACCGGGGGTTACCCTTACGGCTTACCCCAATGATGCCACTTTTCCCTACAGCTTTCCTTGATCCAGATCGTCTCACACCAGCCTTTTGCGTTCGCTCGATGAGGCTATGTTCAGCGACTCGCGATACTTGGCGATGGTGCGCCTGGCGACCTGGATTCCCTGCTCCTCAAGTAAACCAGCGATCTTGCTGTCACTCAATGGTTTCCTCGGGTTTTCTTCGGCAACCAGCTTCTTGATCAGCGCGCGGATGGCGGTGGAGGAGACCTCGCCGCTGTCGCCACTGACATGGCTGGAAAAAAAGTACTTGAGTTCGAAGATGCCCCGGGGGGTGTGCATGAATTTCTGTGTGGTGACCCGGGAGATGGTCGACTCGTGCATACCCACCGCTTCGGCGATATCCGCCAGTACCAGCGGCTTCATGGCGACCTCACCGTGCTCCAGGAAGCCGCGCTGATGCTCGACGATCTGGGTGGCGACCTTGAGCAGGGTCTCGTTGCGGCTCTGCAGGCTCTTGATGAACCAGCGCGCCTCCTGCAGATGGTTGCGCAGGTAGGTGTTGTCTTCGCTGCTGTCGGCGCGTTTGACCATGGAAGCGTAGTGGCTGTTGACCCGTACCCGGGGGGCAGCTTCCTGGTTGAGCTCGACGATCCAGCGGTTCTGGTCCCGGCGCACTATCACGTCGGGGATCACGTACTCGGCGTCACCCGAGGCAATTTCGCCGCCGGGGCGGGGGTTGAGCGCCTGGATCAGCTCGACCACCTGGCGCAGCTGGTCTTCCTTGAGCCGGGTGCGGCGCATCAGCTGGGTGAAGTCACGGCTGCCGAGCAGTTCGAGATAATCACGGACAATGCGCTTGGCCTGATCCAGCAAGGGTGTATCGGCCGGCAGCTGGCACAGTTGCAGATGCAGGCATTCGCTCAGGTTGCGGGCACCGATGCCGACTGGTTCCAGCTGCTGGATGCGATGCAGCACCATCTCGATCTCATCCAGCTCCACGCCCAGGTCCGGGTCCAGCGAGGCCTGGATGTCCTCCAGCGTCTCTTCCAGATAACCATCGACGTTGATGCCGTCGATCAGGGCAATGGCGATCTGGTGGTCGGTGTCGGACAGCGGCAGCAGGTTCACCTGCCATTCCAGGTGGTCCTGCAGGGTCTCATCGGCGCTGGTACGGGCGGTGAAATCCCACTCGTCATCACTGCTGCTGGGCAGCGAACTGGCCGAGGTCTGGTAGATGTCTTCCCAGTTGGTATCAACCGACAGCTCGCTGGGGATCTGCTCGAAGTTGCCGTCCTCGGACTGGCTGTGCTGATCGATGGCTTCCAGGGTCGCCGGTTCAGGCAGGCTGGTGGCCGGGGCGTCGTCGTCAGCGGCGTTCTCGGTGGTGTCGGGAGTGAAGTCGTCGTCGCCCTCGTCGGCCATTTCCAGCATGGGGTTGGCCTCCAGTGCTTCCTGCACCTCCTGCTGGAGATCAAGACTGGATAGCTGCAGTAGTCGGATGGCCTGCTGCAGCTGAGGTGTCATGGTCAGCTGCTGCCCCATCTTGAGGACGAGCGTTGGTTTCATTGAGTTGCGGGCTACCTTGTATGCTGCTCAAACCATTGAAGAATAAAAGAAATCTCCCCTAGCATGCACTAAATCGGCATGCTTTCACAGGCGGAAGGCGTGGCCCAGATATACATCACGCACGGTCTGGTTGGCGAGCACCTCTTCGGCATCGCCCTCGGCGATGATATGGCCGTCATTGACAATATAGGCCTTGTCGCAGATATCCAGGGTCTCGCGCACGTTATGGTCGGTGATCAGCACGCCGATGCCCTTGTCCTTCAGGTGCTGAATGATCTGCTTGATGTCATTGACGGAAATCGGGTCGACCCCGGCAAAGGGCTCGTCGAGCAGAATGAACTGCGGATCGGTGGCCAGCGCCCGGGCAATCTCCGCCCGCCGCCGTTCACCGCCGGACAGGCTCATGCCCAGGCTGTCGCGCAGATGGTTGATATGGAACTCGCGCAGCAGCGAGTCCAGCTTGCCCTCGCGGCCCTGGCGGTTGAGATCCTTGCGCGTCTGCAGGATGGCCATGATGTTGTCGGCCACGCTGAGCTTGCGGAAGATCGAGGCCTCCTGCGGCAGGTAGCCGATGCCGCCCCGGGCGCGGCCATGCATGGGTAGACGGGTGACGTCCTGACCATTGATCAGGATATTGCCCCGATCCGCCTTGACCAGCCCGACGATCATGTAGAAACAGGTGGTCTTGCCCGCGCCGTTGGGGCCGAGCAGGCCGACTACCTCGCCGCTGCTGATCGACAGCGAGACGTCCTCAACCACCCGGCGGGATTTGTAGGACTTGGCCAGATGGCGGGCTTCAAGTTTCGTCGTCATTGGTGGCCGGCTCGGTACGTTTACGGGGCTGGATAACGATCTCGATACGTTCGGCGGACTCGCCGTCCTCGGCGGTAGCACGCCCGGCATCCACCACCTGGCGCGGGATGTCGTAGTTCACCCGCTGACCCTGGAAGGTGTTGCCCGCCTGCTCGAGGAAGGCGTCCTGAATCAGGATCACCCGCTCGGTATCGGCGTGGTATTCGATGGTCAGCGCCCGGGCGTCCACCTGCTTGCCGCCCGCGGGGATCTGGCGGAAGGTGGCCGGGGAGCCATTGGACACCAGCTTCTGCACCTCACCGGCGCTATCCAGGGTCAGGGTCACCCGGCTGCCGGTCAGGCGCATGCTGCCCTGGGTGATGATGACGTTGCCGGTATACACGGCGGTATTCTTGCGGTCATCCAGTGTGGCGCTGTTGGCCTGGATGCGGATCGGCTGGCTGGCGTCATCCGACTGTGCGGCCAGCGGGGTTGCGATACAGGCCAGTGCAGCCAGGCAGAGAATTCTAACGCGCCTCATGTTCGCCTCGTACGTTGGACAGCAGCTCGACGCGGCCGTCGTTGAAATAAGCCTTCATGCCGCTGGCGGTGGTCACCCCAGCAGCTTCGATTCTTACCGCCTGATCGGTTTCGGCATAGTCGCGCCGGGGGAACACGCTCAGCTCCGGGGTCGCCAGGCGGCGGGTTGCCTGTCCGTCGAGCTGCTGCTCGATGATCACGTTCTGGCTCAGCTCGACCTGCTCGCCCTTGTCCCGCACCTCGCCGTAGCGGGCGCGCATATCCCAGGGCGCCGAGTCACCTTCACGGTAGAAGCGCAATCTGGGCTCGTCCAGTTCGGTCACGTCGCGGTCCGCCTGGTGGGCCGCCCGATCGCTGCTCAGATCATACAGTGGCTGGCCCTGTTCGTTGAGCTGGCGGATGCGCGGATTGTCCATGAAGAAGTCCGGTTGCAGCGAGGGTTGTACCGTCTGCGGGGCAAAGCGTTCCGGGCGGATATTCCAGTAACCCACCGACAGGGCCAGCGCTACCAGCACCACCACCAGGGTACCGGTGACCAGATAGCGCGGGATCTTCACAGGTATTCTGCCTGGGCGGCGTACAGGGTGCCTTGGGCCTGCATGATCAGCTCGCAGAACTCCCGGGCGGCACCGGCACCACCCGGGTTGCGGGTAACACCATGGGCGTGCTGACGGACAAAGCCGTCTGCGGTGGCCACCGCCATGCCCAGGCCGACCCGGCGCATGACCGGCAGGTCCGGCAGGTCGTCGCCGAGAAAGGCGATCTGCCCCAGCGCCACCGGCACCTTCTCGCGCAGCTCGGCCAGGGCGGTGAGCTTGTCCTCACGACCCTGGATCAGGTGCTGGATGCCCAGGTTGGCGGCGCGGCGCTCCACCAGCGGCGAGCTGCGACCGCTGATGATGGCGGTCTCCACCCCCGAGGCGATCAGCATCTTGATGCCATGACCATCCAGGGTATTGAAGGATTTGAATTCGGTACCGTCGGGCATGAAGTACAGCCGTCCGTCGGTCAGTACGCCGTCCACATCGAAGATTGCCAGGCGAATGTCGCGGGCGCGTTCCAGCAGTGTATCCAGATCGGTGTTCATACCACCCCCGCACGTAACAGATCATGCATGTTGAGGGCGCCGACCGGCTTGCCCTGTCCATCCACCACGAACAGCCCGCTGATCTTGCTGTCTTCCATGATCTTCAGCGCTTCGGCGGCCAGCACACCCTGGCGTGCGGTCTTGCACCCCGGGGTCATGACCTGCTCGATACGTGCGTTGCGGATATCGATATCCTGATCCAGGGTGCGCCGCAGGTCACCGTCGGTGAAGATGCCGGCCAGACGGCCGTCACTGCCGGTAACCCCGGTCAGGCCCAGGCCCTTGCGGGTCATTTCCAGCAGGGCGTCACGCAGCGAGGTTTCCGGTGATACCAGCGGCATCTGCGCGCCGCTGTGCATGATGTCATCCACCAGCAACAGCAAGCGCCGACCCAGGCTGCCGCCGGGGTGGGAAAAGGCGAAATCCTCGGCACTGAAGCCCCGGGCTTCGAGCAGGGCAATGGCCAGCGCATCACCCATCACCAGCGCCGTGGTGGTACTGGAGGTGGGGGCCAGGTTCAGCGGGCAGGCTTCCTGTTCGACACCGGTATTCAGGTTGGCTACGGCGGCCTTGGCCAGGGTCGACTCCGGGTTGCCGGTGATGCTGATCAGCGGAATGCCCAGGCGCTTGATCAGTGGCAGCAGGGTCACCACTTCGGCGGTATTGCCCGAGTTGGACAGGGCAATCACCACATCCTGAGCGGTGATCATGCCCATATCGCCATGGCTGGCCTCGCCCGGGTGCACAAAGAACGCCGGGGAGCCGGTACTGGCCAGGGTGGCAGCAATCTTGCGACCGATATGTCCGGACTTGCCCATGCCGGTCACGACAATGCGACCGGGGCACTGGATGAGGGTGGCGCAGGCGGTATCGAAATGACCTTCGAGACGCGTCAGCAGGCTGTCAACGGCATCCCGCTCAAGGGCAATGGTACGCCGGGCGGAAGCGGTGTAATCGAATTCTGGCATCGGGTTCCGGGTTCTGTAGCGGTCAAGCGGGCAAGTATAGCGCCATGTGCGGCGCAACTCATCACTGGTGTGCGGGGAGTTTACCGGGGCGAGCACGAGCGCTGCGGACGAGCTGGTGCTCGTCCCTCACAGGCGTCCACCGCAACACCGGGCTCCCAGCCCTGGGAACGTCGAGCACCAGCTCGATGAGCAGGGCTGAGCCGAAGTACGATGGGCGAGCGGACGCTCGAACCTGTCCGGGAGAACTGATATATTAGCGCGTTCACTTTTCCCGTCGTCATGCCGGTCAACAGGTAAGGCTGCCCAGAACCATGCTTGAAACAGCGGATTTCATCGTCGATTTACAGCAAGTAACCTTCAGCCGGGGCGCACGGAAGATCTTCAATAATGTAGACATCCGCATCCCCCGGGGCAAGATTACCGGCATCATGGGCCCGTCCGGCTGTGGCAAGACCACGCTGCTGCGCCTGATCGGTGCCCAGCTGCGTCCCGACAGCGGGAAGATTCTGGTCAATGGCCAGGATATTCCCCGGCTGGGTCGCGAAGAGCTGTTCGACACCCGCCAGCACATGGGCATGCTGTTCCAGAGTGGCGCGCTGTTTACCGACCTGAACGTGTTCGAGAACGTGGCCTTCCCGCTGCGGGTGCATACCCAGCTGCCCGAAGACATGATCCGCGACATAGTGCTGCTCAAGTTGCAGGCAGTGGGTCTGCGCGGTGCGATCAAACTGATGCCCGACGAGCTGTCCGGTGGCATGAAGCGCCGGGTGGCGCTGGCCCGGGCGATTGCCCTGGACCCGGAACTGATGATGTATGACGAGCCTTTCGTCGGCCAGGACCCGATCTCCATGGGGGTGCTGGTGCGGCTGATCCGGCTGCTGAATGACGCCCTGGGTCTGACCAGTATCGTGGTCTCCCATGATCTGGCGGAAACCGCCAGCATCGCCGACTACCTGTATGTGGTGGGTGACGGCCAGGTGCTCGGGCACGGCGCACCGGATGAGCTGATGCGCTCGGATAACCCGCGCATCCGCCAGTTCATGCAGGGCGAGCCGGATGGCCCGGTGCCGTTCCACTTCCCGGCGGGTGACTATGTGGACGATCTGCTGCAGAAGGAACGCACACGATGAGTAGTGTTGTGGATCGGGTGGCCTCGCTGGGCCGTACCGGACTGGATGTGGTCGCCGGCCTCGGTCGTGCCGGCATCTTCCTGTTTCAGTCGCTGACCGGGCGTTCGCGCTACGGCAACGGTTTCTCCCTGCTGGTCAAACAGCTGTATGCACTGGGTGTGCTGTCACTGGCGATCATCATCGTCTCCGGCATCTTCATCGGCATGGTGCTGGCGTTGCAGGGTTACAACATCCTCAAGGATTACGGCTCCGAGCAGGCGGTCGGCCAGATGGTTGCCCTGACCCTGCTGCGTGAACTGGGTCCGGTGGTCACCGGGCTGCTGTTTGCCGGGCGTGCCGGGTCGGCGCTGACCGCCGAGATCGGCCTGATGAAGGCCACCGAGCAGCTGTCCAGCCTGGAGATGATCGGCGTCGATCCGCTCAAGTACATCATTGCCCCGCGCCTGTGGGCGGGCTTCATTGCCATGCCGCTGCTGGCGTTGATCTTCTGCGTGGTCGGTATCTGGGGTGGGGCCATGGTCGCGGTGGACTGGCTGGGCGTCTACTCCGGCTCCTACTGGGCCAATATGCAGAATTCGGTGCAGTTCGGTGCTGATGTACTCAATGGCCTGATCAAGGCTGTGGTGTTCGCCGTGGTAGTCACCTGGATTGCGGTATTCCAGGGCTACGACTGCGAGCCGACCTCCGAAGGCATCAGCCGGGCCACCACCCGCACTGTTGTCTATGCCTCCCTGGCCGTACTCGGCCTGGACTTCATTCTTACCGCGTTGATGTTTTGATCTGCCAAGGAAATAACCATGCGCACCCGTAAACTGGAACTGACCGTTGGCCTGTTTATCCTGGCTGGATTGCTCGCCCTGCTGATACTGGCACTGCGCGTCAGCGGCCTGACCCTGAGCAGCAACGGTGACAGCTATACCGTCTATGCCCACTTCGACAACGTATCCGGGCTGACTTCGCGCTCCAAGGTCACCATGGCCGGTGTGACCATCGGCCAGGTCAAGCGCATCACCTTTGACAAGAACCGTTATACCGGTCTGGTGGAAATGGCCATCAACGCCGATGTGGATACGCTGCCCGCCGACAGCACCGCGTCGATTGTCACCTCCGGCCTGCTCGGCGAGAAGTACGTGGGTATTTCCGTGGGCGGCGATGACCTGGTGCTGGCCGATGGGGACGAGATCCATGACACCCAGTCGGCACTGGTGCTGGAAGAGTTGATCGGTCGCTTTCTGCTCAATACCGTCAGCAAAGACGACTAACAGGAGAACACTATGCGTAAATTCATGAGCTGGGCGCTGGCCCTGTTGATCAGTGCCCCCCTGCTGGCCCAGGCTGCCGCGCAGACCCCCCATCAGGTCGTCGAGGACACCTCGGTGCGGGTCATGGAGACCCTGAACGCCAATCGCGAGCTGTACAGCCAGGACGCCGACGCCTTCTATAACGGCCTGAACGAGATCATGGAGCCGGTAGTGGACTTCCAGGGTATCGCCCGCAGCGTGATGACCGTACGTTACAGCCGCAGCGCCAGCCCGGAGCAGATGGAGCGCTTCATCGAGACCTTCAAACGCAGCATGGTCGAGTTCTACGGCAATGCCCTGCTGGAGTTCGACAGCGGCAATATCACCGTATTGCCCCCGGCCCGTGGCGCCCAGCAGACCGAGGAGCGTGCCAGCGTCAACATGGAAGTACGCGCCAACAACGGTACCGTCTACCCGGTGACCTACACCATGGCCAATGTCGACGGCCAGTGGAAGGTGCGCAACGTGATTGTTGAAGGCATCAATATCGGTCTGCTGTTCCGCGACCAGTTTGCCCAGGCCATGCAGGCCCAGCGCAACAATCTGGATGCGGTCATCGATAACTGGGGCAGCGTGGTTGCCGAGTCCCGTGAGATTGTTGAAAAAGAGGCTGACGAGTGAAGGCATCCGTGCAGCGTGACGGGCAGCACCTGCGTTTGCAGGGCGAGCTGGATTTTGTCAGCGCGGTCGAACTGCGCGATGAGCTGGCCGCAGCGATTGCCGCCAGTGCCGGCCAGAGCCTGACGCTGGACCTGTCCGCGGTCAGCCGCAGTAACAGTGTAGGCCTGTCGCTGCTGTTGTCCGCCGCGCGCAGTGCCGCTGAGCACAAGGTAAGCTTGCAGACCACTGGACTGCCAGCCGGACTGCTGAGCATGGCCGGGGTATGCGGCCTGAATGAATGGCTGGACACACTTTCTGCTGAGCCCCTCAGCACCAAGGAGACACCCGATGCAGCCCATTGAAGTGAAAAACATGATCGAGCAGCAACTGCCCGACGTTCAGGTAGAAGTGGACGGCGAAGGCTGCAACTTCCAGCTGTTGCTGATCAGTGATGAACTTGCAGCCCTGTCGCCGGTCAAGCGTCAGCAGCAGATCTATGCGCTGCTCAACGAGCCGATTGCTGATGGCCGCATTCACGCGGTCACCATGAAATTCTTTACCCGCGAAGCCTGGGCCAGCCGCTCCTGAGCGCGGCCCACACAAGAGAACCCGTATGGACAAACTGATGATCACCGGCGGTAACCGCCTGGATGGTGAAATCCGCATCTCCGGGGCGAAGAACTCCGCCCTGCCGATCCTTGCCGCAACCCTGCTGGCGGACGAGGCGGTCACCATCTGCAACCTGCCGCACCTGCACGACATCACCACCATGATCGAACTGTTCGGTCGCATGGGTGTGCAGCCGGTGGTTGGTGACAAGCTCACCGTCGAGGTCAATCCGACCAGCATCACCACCCTGGTGGCACCCTATGAGCTGGTCAAGACCATGCGTGCCTCCATTCTGGTGCTGGGTCCCATGGTGGCGCACTTCGGTTATGCCGAAGTGGCCCTGCCGGGTGGCTGTGCCATTGGCTCGCGGCCGGTGGACCTGCACATCCGCGGACTGGAGGCCATGGGCGCGGAAATCACCGTGGAAGGTGGCTACATCAAGGCCCGCGCACCGGAAGGCGGGCTGCGCGGTGCGCATTACTCCTTCGATACCATCAGTGTCACCGGCACCGAGAACATCCTTATGGCCGCCACCCTGGCCAAGGGGCAGACGGTCATCTCCAACGCTGCCCGGGAGCCGGAAGTGGTGGATCTGGCCGAGTGCCTGATCGCCATGGGCGCGCAGATCCGTGGCCAGGGTACCGATACCATCACCATCGACGGCGTCGAGCGCCTGCATGGTGCGCGTTATGCGGTCATGCCCGACCGTATCGAAACCGGTACCTTCCTGGTGGCCGGTGCCGCCACCCGTGGCCGGGTCAAGCTCAAGGATACCGATCCGAGTATCCTTGAAGCGGTACTGCTCAAGCTGGAAGAGGCGGGCGCGCAGATCGACACCGGCAAGACCTGGGTCAGCCTGGACATGAAGGGCAACCGCCCCCGCGCAGTGAACCTGCGTACCGCTCCGTATCCGGCCTTCCCGACCGACATGCAGGCCCAGTTCATGGCCATGAATGCGGTAGCCGAGGGCACCGGCACAGTGATCGAGACGGTGTTCGAGAACCGTTTCATGCACGTGCAGGAAATGCGTCGCATGGGTGCGCAGATCCAGGTCGAAGGCAATACTGCCATCGTCACCGGCGTGGAAAAGCTCAAGGGTGCGCCGGTCATGGCCACCGACCTGCGGGCCTCCGCCAGCCTGGTCATCGCCGGTCTGTGGGCCGATGGCGATACCCTGGTAGATCGCATCTACCACATCGACCGCGGCTATGAATGCATCGAGGAAAAACTGCAGATGCTGGGTGCCAGCATTCGCCGGGTTTCCGCCTGAGAGAAAACACATGAGCAAGAGTCTGACCATCGCCCTGTCCAAGGGCCGTATTCTGGATGACACCCTGCCGCTGCTGAAGCTGGCCGGGATCGAGCCGGTCGAGGATCTGGACAAGAGCCGCAAGCTGATCTTCGGTACCACCGACCCCAACGTGCGCCTGCTGATCGTCCGTGCCACCGACGTGCCCACCTACGTGGAGCAGGGCGCCGCCGATCTGGGCGTGGCCGGCAAGGACGTGCTGATGGAGTACGGCAGCCAGGGCCTGTACGAACCACTGGACCTGAAGATCGCCAACTGCAAGCTGATGACCGCCGGTCCGGTGAACACCCCCGAGCCCAAGGGCCGTCTGCGGGTGGCGACCAAGTTCGTCAACGTCGCCCGCCGCTACTACGCCGCCCAGGGCCGCCAGGTGGAGGTCATCAAGCTGTACGGCTCCATGGAGCTGGCCCCGCTGGTCGGGCTGGCGGACAAGATCATCGACGTGGTCGACACCGGCAACACGCTGAAGGCTAACGGGCTGGAACCGCAGGAGCTGATCGCCCATATCAGCTCGCGGCTGATCGTCAACAAGGCGTCGATGAAGATGAAGCACACCCGTATTCAATCGCTGATTGACCAGTTGGCAGCTGCTGTCGAGCGCAGCGCGAACTGATCGCATCAACCTGATCAAACCTGAGAGGAACGCACCATGAGCACGCCGTTGAAAATCACCCGTCTGGACATCAACCAGGCTGATTTCAACCATCATCTGGATGGGCTGCTGGCGTGGGAAGGTGTGTCCGACAAGGCGGTCAACCAGCGGGTGGAAGAGATCATCGCCGCCGTGCGCCAGCGCGGTGACGCCGCCGTAGTGGAATACACCGCCCGTTTTGATGGGCTGGAGGTGGCCGACATGGCTGCCCTGACCCTGGATCGGGCCCGCCTGGAGCAGGCGCTGGCACGCATCACCCCGGAGCAGCGTCAGGCCCTGGAAGTGGCCGCCGAGCGGGTGCGCAGTTACCACGAACACCAGCGTCAGGAGTCCTGGCGCTATACCGAGGCCGACGGCACCGTGCTGGGGCAGAAGGTTACCCCGCTGGATCGGGTCGGCCTGTATGTGCCCGGCGGCAAGGCCTCCTATCCCTCCTCGGTACTGATGAACGCCATCCCGGCCAAGGTTGCCGGGGTACCGGAAGTGGTCATGGTGGTGCCCACCCCGCGTGGCGAGATCAACGAACTGGTGCTGGCCGCCGCCTGTCTGGCCGGTGTCGATCGGGTCTTCACCATCGGCGGTGCCCAGGCTGTGGCCGCACTGGCCTACGGCACCGAGAGCATCCCCGGGGTGGACAAGATCGTCGGCCCCGGCAACATCTATGTGGCCACCGCCAAGCGCGCGGTATTCGGTCAGGTCGGCATCGACATGATCGCCGGCCCCTCGGAGATCCTGGTGGTGTGTGACGGTCAGACCGACCCAGACTGGATCGCCATGGACCTGTTCTCCCAGGCCGAGCACGACGAAGACGCCCAATCCATCCTGCTGTGCCCGGATGCAGCCTATCTGGACGCGGTGGAAGCCAGCCTGAACCAGCTGCTGGGTACCCTGGAGCGCGCCGACATGGTACGCATCTCGATCGAGAATCGTGGTGCGCTGATCAAGGTCGACAGTCTTGAGCAGGCCTGCGAAGTGGCCAACCGCATCGCCCCGGAGCACCTGGAGCTGTCGGTGGCAGACCCGGAAGCTCTGCTGCCGCAGATCCGCCACGCCGGAGCCATCTTCATGGGCCGTCACACCCCGGAAGCACTGGGCGACTACTGCGCCGGGCCGAACCACGTACTGCCCACCTCCGGCACCGCCCGTTTCTCCTCGCCGCTGGGGGTCTATGACTTCCAGAAGCGCTCCTCGGTGATCTACTGTTCACCTGAAGGGGCCTCCGAGCTGGGCAAGGTGGCCTCGGTGCTGGCACGCGGCGAAAGCCTCACCGCCC
>JAAYHO010000090.1 GCA_012735335.1 Gammaproteobacteria bacterium | reverse complement strand
GTTCTTTACCGGCGCTGCGCTGTGCCTGTTTGCCACCACCTCCATGGGCATCTTCCTCGCCACCCTGGCTCGCAACATGCCGCAGTTCGGTATGCTGATGATGCTGACCATCATTCCGTTGCAGATGCTTTCAGGCGGCTCGACACCGCGGGAAAGCATGCCCGCGCTGGTGCAGAACATCATGCTCGCCGCCCCCACCACCCATTTCGTCGAGCTCGGTCAGGCCATTCTCTACCGCGGAGCCGGCATCGAAACCGTGTGGAAACCCTTCCTGGCCCTGGCGCTGATCGGCGCAGTGATGTTCGCCGGTTCTCTGCTGCGCTTCAGAAAGGCGATTACGCGGATGGCGTAGTCTGGCGTTACCCTGGGAGGGACGAGCACCAGCTCGTCCAGCGAGGCTGCTGGCCAGCACAGAGGCTTGAGCCAGGCCGCTCATCGAGCTGGTGCTCGACGTTCCCAGCGGCGCGATATTCCCGGGCGAACAAAGGAAACACCAAACAATGACTACAAGGAGTACCATCCATGAGCACTGACACCGACCCCCGCAGCCAGTGGCTGGCCGGCTATGGCCCGATTCACCATGACCAGCAGACCCGCCAGCGCATCGCCGAGCTGGCTGCCCAGCTGGTGGCGGACGGGCGGATAGCGGATGAGGGTTGCTTCTACGCCATGCTCGCCGCCGCTGACCGCCTGACCTGCGCCGCAATGAATGTAGTGGCGCATATGACCTACGCCAGGCGGGTGGATCTGGATGGCCAGCCGCTGGTCGCCGAGGACTTCAAGCCCACCCCCGAGGGGCACACCGGCGGCTCACTGAATATGGTACCGGCCTTTGTCGGCTACCTGCTGGCCAACGCCCTGACCGGCAAGACCCGGGGCTGGCTGATGGGGCAGGGGCACTGCGTGGCGGCCATCGAGGCGGTCAATGCCCTGACCGGTGACGTATCCCCCGCCCAGCAGGGCCGCTATGACCGCAGCGCAGCCGGGCTGGCCCGCTTGTGTCAGGACTTCTATTCCTACGAAACGGATGACACCGGCCTGCCCGCCGCGCCGCTGGGCAGCCACGCAGGCCCGAATACTGCCGGAGCCATCTCCGAGGGCGGCTACCTGGGCTTTGCCGAGCTGCAATACATTCATATGCCGTTGCCCGGCGAGAGTCTGGTGGCTTTTCTCAGTGATGGTGCCTTCGAGGAGCAGCGCGGCTCGGACTGGGCGCCGCGCTGGTGGCGGGCCGAGGACAGCGGCGTAGCGATTCCGGTGATGATCCTCAACGGTCGACGCATCGAACAGCGTACCCAGATCGTCCAGGAGGGCGGTGCCGACTGGCTGGCGGAAGATCAGCGGCATAATGGCTTCGATCCAGTGATCATCGATGGCCGCGACCCGGCGGCCTTTGCCTGGGCCATCATCATGGCCGAGGATCGGCTGAACACCTTTGCCAGCGACCCGCAGCGCCGCTATCCGGCGGAGCTGCCCTATATCATCGCCGAGACTGAAAAGGGCTTCGGCTTCCCCGGCGCTGGTACCAACGCTGCGCATAACCTGCCGCTGGTGAGCAATCCGCACCGGGATGCAGTCGGTCGGGAGCTGTTCAACAGCAGCGCCCGGGCGCTGTTTGTGCCACGTAGCGAGCTGGAGCAGGCGCTGGCGACCCTGGCCAACCATCAGCAGCAACAGCGTCCGCTGGAAAGTCACCACCCGCTGGTCGATCGTCAGCCTCCCGCGCCGCATCTGCCAGAGCCGAAATGGCAGCCAGTGGGCAATGAAAACAGCGCCATGACCGCGCTGGACGACTGGTTTGTCAAGCTGGTCAAGGCTAACCCCGACCTGCGAGTGCGGGTCGGCAACCCGGACGAGCTGGCCAGCAACAAGATGGGCGAGACCCTGGCGCTGCTCAAGCACCGGGTTAACGAGCCGGAGCTGGGTGTGCCGGAGGACCTGCACGGCGCGGTCATCACTGCCTTGAACGAGGAGGCAGTAGCGGCTGCGGCACTGGCCAACAAGGCCGGCCTGAATCTGATCGTCAGTTACGAGGCCTTTGCCGTGAAGATGCTCGGCCTGATGCGCCAGGAGGCGATCTTCGTGCGGCGGCAGAAGGAGCTGGGGCAGCAGCCGGGCTGGCTGCCGGTGCCGCTGATCGTCACCTCGCACACTTGGGAGAACTCCAAGAACGAGCAATCGCATCAGGACCCGACCATGGGCGAGGCGCTGCTGGGAGAGATGTCCGACACCGTGCGCGTGCTGTTCCCGGTGGGCGGCAATACCACAGTGGCGGCCATGCGCTCGGTGTATGCCGGTCGCGGACAACTGGCCTGCGTGGTGGT
>JAAYHO010000089.1 GCA_012735335.1 Gammaproteobacteria bacterium | reverse complement strand
CGGGTTAGTTGAAGATCTGTTTGCCGTTACGCACAAAGCCGGGGCGGATGACCCGCACCTGCAGCTGTTTGCCACGGATTTCGACGCTTGCGCTGTCTGTGGTGGCCCGGGGTACCCGGGCCAGGGCGATCGAGCAGCCCAGGGTGGGGGAGAAGCTGCCGCTGGTGATCACGCCGCTGCCGATGCCGTCCACCTGCACCGGCTGACCGGCCCGCAGCACTGCACGCTGGTCGAGGACCAGGCCGACCTGTTTCGGTTGATCGGCGGCCTGACGCTGGGCTTCCAGTGCCTGGCGACCGATGAAATCACGGCTGGCAGGCTCCCAGGCGATGGTCCAGGCCATGTTCGCCGCCAGTGGCGAAGTCTGCTCGTCCATATCGGCACCGTACAGGTTGAGTCCGGCTTCCAGACGCAGGGTATCCCGGGCACCCAGGCCACAGGGTTGGCATCCGGCAGCACACAGGGCCTGCCACAGCACCGGGGCATCGGTTGCCGGAAGCATTATCTCCAGGCCGTCCTCGCCGGTGTAACCGGTGCTGGCGATGAACCATTGACCCTCGGGCAGGCCATGGAAGGGTTCGAGAATACGGATCAGTGCAGCGCGACTGGCGCTGACCACGCTGCCACACCGCTCCCGGGCGAGCGGGCCCTGGACGGCGATGATTGCCAGATCGCTGCGTTCGGTCAGGGTTACCGCATGGCTGCCGAGCTGCTGGTGCATCCAGGCCAGATCCCGCTGCCGGGTAGCGGCGTTGACCACCAGCCGGTAGCCCTGATCCAGCCGGTAGACGATGAGGTCGTCCAGCACTCCGCCCTCGGGGTTGAGCATGGCGGTATACAGGGCCTTGCCCGGGCTCTGCAGGCGGGCCACGTCGTTGGCCAGCAGGTATTGCAGCCAGGCGCTGGCGTCGGCTCCGGTTACATCCACCACACCCATGTGGGAGACATCGAAGATGCCCGCGTCACGGCGCACCTGGTGGTGCTCCTCGATCTGCGAGCCGTAATGCAACGGCATGTCCCAACCACCGAAGTCGACCATCCTGGCCCCGGCAGCCTGATGGTTTGCGTAGAGCGGTGTGCGCAGCCCCATGGCGTGACGTCCTTATTTGTTGTTCTCGACCTGTGGCTGATTGTAGCCGATTCAACGCCGCCCGGAGCGGCGGATAAGGATGATCACCGGGGCCAGGCCGACCATGACCAGGGTCAGCGCGGGCAGCGAGGCACGCGTCCACTCCCCTTCGCTGGTCAGCGCATGAATGCGCACCGCCAGGGTGTCCCAGCCGAAGGGGCGCATCAGCAGGGTGGCGGGCATTTCCTTGAGCACATCGACAAACACCAGCAGCGCGGCGCTGAGGATGCCCGGTAACAGCAGCGGCACATACACCCGCCAGAAGATCCGCCAGCCGGACTGGCCCAGACTCTGCGCGGCCTCCGGCAGAGATGGCCGGATGCGCGCCAGCGAGGTGTCCAGCGGGCCGTAGGCCACCGCCATGAAACGGATCAGGTAGGCCAGCAACAGAGCGAACAGGCTGCCCAGCAGAATCGGCGCCGGGTTGGCCGCACCCAGCCAGGCCCGCAGCGGCACCACCAGATTGTTATCCAGAAAGCTGAAGAAGAACATGATGCCCACCGCCAGCACCGAGCCCGGCAGGGCATAACCGAGGTTGGCGGTGGCCACGGCGCTGCGCACCCGACGGATCGGCTGCAGGCGCTGGGCCAGTACCAGCAGGATGGCCACGCTGACGGTCATCAGCGCCGCCGCGCCACCGAGCAACAGGGTGTTGCGAATCAGCGACCAGTAGCGGCTGTCCAGATCGGCGATGCCGCTGCTGAGCAACCAGTACAGCAACTGGCCGACCGGGATGATGAAGGCGATCGACAGGATCAGCAGACAGTAGCCGCAGGCCAGCCAGGCCAGCGGCCCGCTCAGCCGGTAGAGTGCGCCCTTGCGCGGCTTGTCGTTGGCCGGGAAGCGCTTGCTGCGACCCTGGGCCTGGCGTTCGGCAAACAGCGCGAGGAACACGAACAGCAGCAACAGGCTGGCCAGCTGGGTGGCACTCTGCAGGCTGAAGAAACCGTACCAGGTCTTGTAGATGGCGGTGGTGAAGGTGTCGTAGTTGAACACCGAGACCGCACCGAAATCCGCCAGGGTTTCCATGATCGCCAGTGCGGTACCAGCGCTGATCGCCGGGCGGGCCATGGGTACGGCTACCCGCCAGAAGCCCTGCCAGGGGGTCTGGCCGAGAATCCGCGAGGCTTCCATCAGCCCCCGACCCTGGGCCAGAAAGGCGCTGCGCGCGAGCATGTAGACGTAGGGGTAGAACACCAGCACCAGGGTCAGGATCACCCCGCCGGTGGAGCGGATCGGCGGCAGCCGGAAGTCGTTGCCGAACCAGCCGCGCAGCAGCGTCTGCAAGGGTCCGGAGAAGTCCAGCAGGCCGATCATGACAAAGGCCAGCACATAGGCGGGCACGGCAAAGGGCAGCATCAGCGCCCAGTCCAGCCAGCGCCGTCCGGGAAATTCGCACAGGCTGGTCAGCCAGGCCAGGCTGACCCCCAGCAGCACCACGCCGGTACCGACACCGAGAATCAACCAGAGGGTATTGCCGATCAGTTGGGATAACTGGTGTTGCAGCAGGTGGCCCCAGATCTGGTGGTCGATTTCCTGCCAGCTGAACAGCAGTACCAGCAAGGGCATCAACACCAGGGCGGCAGCCAGGTAGGCAGTCAGCTGCCAGCGCAGTTTATGGGCGGTGATGGGACGGGCCACGAAGACTCCCTGTGGTTTGAACGAACACGCCCGGCATGAGCCGGGCGTGCAGTATACAAACAAATGGCCTTGAGAATCAGTTCCAGCCGAGGCGATCCATCAGCATGATGGCTTCCGGCTGACGGCTGCCGGCCACTTCGATGTTGACGTTGTCAGCCTTGAAATCACCCCAGGCTGCCACTTCGGGCGAGGATTCCAGCGAGCGGTTGGCCGGGAACTCCATGTTTACATCAGCAAAGATGCGCTGGGCCTCTTCGGTGGTCATCCACTCCAGCAGCTTCTTCGCTTCCTCGGGCTGCTTGGCGTGCTTGGTCACACCGGCACCGGAGATGTTCACGTGTACGCCACGGTCTTCCTGGTTCGGCCAGAACAGCTTGACCTTCACATCCGGCTCGGCCTTCTGCAGGCGACCGAAGTAGTAGGAGTTGACGATACCGACGTCGCACTGACCGGCATCGATGGCCTTGAGCAGCGCGGTGTCATCCGAGAATACCGGGGTAGCCAGGTTGGCCAGCCAGCCCTGGATCACTTCGGTGGTCTTCTCTTCACCGATGGACTCGAGCATGGTGGCAACCAGCGACTGGTTGTAGACCTTCTTCGAGGTACGCAGGCACATGCGGCCTTTCCAGTTTTCATCGGCCAGGGCTTCGTAGGTGCTCAGCTCTTCCGGGGTGACCCGCTCGGTGGAGTAGGCGATGGTGCGCGCGCGCAGCGACAGGCCGGTCCACATGTTGTTACTGGAACGCAGGTGCGCGGGGATGTTCTGCTCGATGATCTCGGAATCCACCGGCTGGAACAGGCCCTGTTCTTCCGCCTGCCACAGGTTGCCCGCGTCCACGGTCATGAACATGTCCGCCGGGGAGTTGGCACCCTCGGCACGCAGACGGGCCATCAGGGGCGCTTCTCGGTCGGTGGTGTAGTTGACCTTGACACCGGTCTTTTCGGTATAGGCCTCGAATACCGGCTTGATCAGGTGATCCTGGCGGGAGGAGTAGACCACCAGCTCCTTGGCCTGGGCGACGCTGGTGAAGGCGCTGAGAGCCAGACTCAACACGACGAGATTGCGGGAAAATGACATCAACGAAAGCCTCGATGCTGGGAAGTTGGAGCCTGGATGATAATGATTTCAATTCATATCTTCAACAGGAACGGTTGATCTTCTCAATCGCATCGGGGCGCTCTGGCCAGATCCGGAAGTGTGCCTTCAAGGCCCAGTGCGCGGCGCACTATACCGGTCTTGATACCACCCAGCCCATCCACCCAGCGCATGCCGCTGTTGCGCAGCCAGCGCAGCGGCAGGGCGTTGGCGTGGAACAATCGCTCGAAGCCCTGCATGGTTGCCATCATCGACAGGTTACCGCCCATGCGGCGGCGCTCGTAGCGCTGCAGTACATTGAGACTGGCGATATCCTCACCGCGGTTTATTGCCGCATGCAGCACTGCGGACAGCTCGGCCACGTCCAGCAGACCGAGGTTGACTCCCTGTCCGGCCAGCGGATGGATGCTGTGCGCAGCATCGCCGATCAGCGCCAGCCCCGGCTGCACATAGCGCCGGGCGTGGCGCTGGCGCAGCGGGATGCAGTGGCGCTGGTCAGCGTGCAGAACCCGTCCCAGCCGCCCTTCGATGGCGGCTTCCAGCTCGGCGATGAAGGTCTCATCGTCCAGCGCCATGATCCGTTCGGCCTGCTCCGGCAACAGTGACCAGACAATCGAACAATAGTGCTGGCCATCCCGGTCGTTGAGCGGCAGAAAGGCCAGTGGTCCGGTATCGAGGAAGGACTGCCAGGCAGTCTCGGCGTGGGACTTCTCGGTGCGTACCGTGGTGACCAGCGCGTGGTGCAGGTAATCCCACTCCCGGGTGGCGAAACCGGCCAGCTCACGCAGCCGTGAACGGGCCCCATCGGCCGCCACCACCAGACGCGCACGCAGCTGCTCGCCGCCGGCCAGTTGCAGCGTCCAGCCATGCTGCTCGGACACCAGCTCGGTCAACTGGCGGCCACCGAGCAGGGTGACGTCGGT
>JAAYHO010000088.1 GCA_012735335.1 Gammaproteobacteria bacterium | reverse complement strand
TCGCAACTGGAAGCCAACGCCCGGGGCGTACTGGCCTACCGCGCACTGCTGCGTTACCTGCTGGTGCAGAGCCTGCCCAAACGCAAGGAAGTGGCCTGAGGACAAACCATGAACGACCCACAGCCCCTGCAACACTTTGTCCCCGAGCAGACCATCCAGTCCTACCTGGATGCCCTGCTGCAGGACGCCGCTGCCGAACTGGCGCTGAGCGAAGCCCCGGAACCGCTGATTGCCGCCCCGGAACAGCCTGTCGAAGCGCCGAGCCAGCCCAGACTGGAAGTGGTCACCCCACCGCCACCACCGGTGCTCGCCACCCCGGAACCCGCCTGGCGCAGCGAACCCTTCGAAGCCCTGCTGTTCGACGTCGGTGGCCTGACCCTGGCGGTGCCACTGGTGGCGCTGGGCACCATTCACGCCCTGGACGAAGCCATCACCCCACTGTTCGGCCAGCCCGAATGGTTCCTCGGCCTGATGCCCACCAACGGCAGCAACCTCAAGGTACTGGACACCGCCCGCTGGGTCATGCCCGAGCGCTATCAGCCGTCCCTGCGTGACGATCTGCGCTTTGTCATCTCGGTAGAAGGTTACGACTGGGGCATGGCCGTGCACGGCGTGCGCGAATCCATCCGCCTGGAACCGCAACAGATCAAATGGCGCTCAGGGCAGGGCAAGCGACCCTGGCTGGCCGGTACCGTTATAGAACACATGTGTGCCCTGCTGGATGTGGCCGCCCTGGCTGAACTCATCAGCCAGGGAGCACAGACAGGGGATCATGGCTGAGCTGGTAAACACCGCAGCAGCCGTTATAGGATGCAACACATCGCAGCAACCGCGAAACGAGAACGGAAACGATGAAAACAGACACTGCACAGACCGCCGATGACCCCATCCTGCAATGGGTAACCTTCCGCCTGGATAACGAAACCTACGGCATCAACGTCATGCAGGTACAGGAAGTCCTGCGGCATACGGAAATCGCCCCGGTCCCCGGCGCGCCCGAATACGTACTGGGCATCATCAACCTGCGCGGCAACGTCGTCACCGTCATCGACACCCGCCAGCGCTTCGGCCTGGCCTCCGCCGAGGTCACCGAACAGACCCGCATCGTCATCATCGAAGCCGACCGCCAGGTAGTAGGCATCCTCGTCGACAGCGTCGCCGAAGTGGTCTACCTGCGCCAATCGGAAATCGAAACTGCCCCCCACATCGGCACCGACGAATCGGCCAAATTCATCCAGGGTGTATGCAACAAGAACGACGAACTGCTGATCCTCGTCGACCTGGAAAAGATGATGACCGACGATGAATGGGCCGAACTCCAGGATATCTGAGCCCCATGGATGAGTCCTTGCTGCTGCAACTGTTCGGCCTGGTACTGGCGATCCTCGTCGCCATGCAGCTCGGCTCGTTCCTTGGTCAGCGCCGACTGGCCCAACGCCAACTGCAAGACCAGACCCGCCTCGACGAGCGCATCGATAAACTCACGCAGAAGCTCAACGAATACCAGCAGAGCAACATCCGCATGGGCGAAGAACTCATCACCCTGCGCAGCAAACTCAGCCAACTGGAAAACAAACAACAGCGCCTGGAACAGCAAGACGTCCAGAACATGCCCTACAACCAGGCCAGCCGCCTGGTCCACATGGGCGCCAGCCAGGACGACCTCATGCAAGCCTGTGGACTGAGCCGCAGCGAGGCGGAGTTGATGCTCAAGCTGCATGGCAACAAGGGTTAATCTCCCTCTCCCACGGGGGAGGGGAGAGAGCGAGTTCCAGACCCCAACTGGCCGGGATGGAGCCCGGCTTGCCCGGGTTGGCGAGCGCCTGCTCGCCGACTGCTTTGCTCGCTACTGCCAGCTTGCAGGCGTAGCGCAGGGGCGCTACACCCCCAGTGCAGACTCCACCCGCCCTCAACAACATCGTCTACTCTTACCCTCAACCATCCACCCCCACCACCAGGCCCACGCCATGAAAAAACTGCTCACCTTCGCTCTGGCCAGCACCACCACCCTTGCTCAGGCCGCCACAGTCACCCAGCCAGTCGATTACCACATCGACGGCGAAGTATTCCAGGGCATGCTGGTCTACGACGACGCCATCACCGAACCCCGTCCCGGCCTGCTCATGGTGCCCAACTGGATGGGCGTCACCGACAACGCCGCCAAAAAGGCCGAGCGTGCCGCAGGCAGCGACTATGTGGTGTTTATCGCTGACCTCTACGGCAAGCACATCCGTCCGGTGGATGCACAGGAAGCCGCTGCTGCCGCCGGGTTGGTAAAGGGTGATCGAGCACTGATGCGCAAGCGGGTCAACGCCGCACTGGAAGTATTCCGCCACGAAGCCGCGCCGCAGCTGGACGCATCCCGTCTGGGCGCGATCGGCTTCTGTTTTGGCGGCACCAGTGTGCTGGAGCTGGCCCGCTCGGGTACCCCGCTGGGCGGTGTGGTGTCCTTCCATGGCAACCTGGATACGCCCACCCCGGAAGACGCAAAAGCCATCAACACCCCCGTTTTGGTACTGCACGGCGCTGATGATCCCTACGTGCCACCGGAACAGGTCAACGCCTTCGAAGAGGAGATGCGCAACGCGGCAGTGGATGACTGGCAACTGATCAGTTACGGCGGTGCGGTACACTCCTTCACCGACCCGACGGCCAATGCGCCGGGTCAGGCGCAATATGATGAGCGAGTGGCCGACCGGGCTTTCAACCAGATGAGGCTGTTTTTCAACGAGACGCTGGAAGCGGGAAGCCTGTCCCACGAGCCCTGACCAACAAGCACTGTGCCCTGGGAACGTCGAGCACCAGCTCGATGAGCGGAGGCAGCCCTGCACACCGCGCTTTCTGCCAGCGCGCTGGACGAGCTGGTGCTCGTCCCTCCCGGAATGTCGAGTTCCACCTCGACATAGCGCCAGCGCCATAACCCCAAGTGGCCGAGATGGAACTCGGCCCTCCATACCCTCGGCGACACAATTACCTCTGGCCCATCGCTTCCCCGTTTGTCACACTTCGGCAAATGCTCGACAGGGATAATCACCGTCGAGCCGTAAACCGAAGGAATTCAGTGGATGATGAAATTGATCAGGACCGCGCAGTGGATTGCCAGCTGCGCGCTTGCCTGTACCTTGAGCCTGCCAGCCATGGCCCAGCAGGCGCCCATGCAAGTGTCTGCCGAGCCGGTCAGGGAAATCCGCATTGCCAGCCGTATCGAAGCCCTGGGCACGCTGCACGCCAACGAAACCGCCGTACTGGCCGCCACCCTCACCGAGACCATCTCCCAGATCAACTTTACCGACGGCCAGCGGGTCAAGGCAGGGGATGTCCTGGTCGCGCTGAGCAACCGTGAACAACTGGCCCAGCTCGACGAGGCGCGTACCGATCTGGTCGATGCCGAGCGGCAACTGGAGCGGGCTCGGCAACTGGTCGCCAGCCGCTATGTCTCCGATCAGGAGCTGGATGACCGTACCCGTGCGCACAAGGTCGCCATTGCCCGCCTGCGCGCAGTGGAAGCGCGGCTGGCTGACCGGCTGATCCGCGCGCCTTTCGACAGCGTAGTCGGCCTGCGTGAGGTCAGTGTCGGCACGCTGCTGACCCCCGGCATGCCGGTCGCCACCCTGCACGACGACAGCGTGATGAAGCTCGACTTCACCGTGCCGGAACTCAGACTGGCGCAGATCCAGCCCGGCCAGCGGGTGATTGCCAGCAGCCGCGCCTACCCGGAGGAGATCTTCGAAGGCAAAATCTCGGTGCTGGACAATGAAGTCGACCCGGTCACCCGCGCCATCCGCGTGCGCGCGCTGATCCCTAATCCGGACGGCCTGCTGCGCCCGGGCATGCTGATGTCGGTGATGATCGAAGGCGATCAGCGCCAGGCCCTGGTTATCCCTGAGGGCGCGCTGTTGCCGCTGGGCAAGCAGCAGTTCGTCATGCTGGTCACCGAACGTGATGGTGAGACCGTAGCAGGGCGGGTCGAGGTGGTGCTGGGTGAGCGTACTGCCGGGCTGGTAGAAGTGCTGGAAGGCCTGAGCAAGGATCAGCAGGTCATCACCCACGGCAACTTCCGCGTCAGCCCCGGCCAACTGATCCAGGTGCAACAGCCCGAGGAAGTGCTGCCGTGAAACTGTCCGACACGGCGGTCCTGCGCCCGGTCTTTGCCACGGTACTGTCGCTGCTGCTGATCATCTTCGGTCTGGTGGCTTTCCAGAGCCTGCCGCTGCGCGAATATCCGGATATCGACCCGCCGATCGTCACCAACGACACCACCTACCGCGGCGCTTCGGCGGCGATCATCGACTCACAGATCACCCAGATCATCGAGGAGAACATCGCCGGTATCGAAGGCATCGAGTTCATCGAATCACGCAGTGAGGATGGCCGCTCCCGGGTCACGGTGCGCTTTTCCATCTACCGGGATGTCAGCGAAGCCGCCAACGACGTGCGCGACCGGGTCTCGCGCATCCTGCCGGACCTGCCGGTCGAGGCCGACTCCCCGGAAATCGAGAAGCAGGACGCCAACCAGGACGTGGTGGTCTGGTGGAACCTCAACAGCGACCGCCTCTCGGTCCCCGAGCTGACCGACTACGCCGACCGCTACCTGGTCGACCGCTTCTCCAATATCAAGGGCGTGGCCCGGGTGCGGGTAGGCGGGGGCCAGCCCTGGGCCATGCGCGTGTGGCTGGATGCCGAACTGCTGGCCGCACACAACCTCACCGTGGAGGATGTGGAACAGGCCCTGCGTCAGGAAAACGTCGAGCTGCCCGCCGGCAGTATCGAATCGGTCGACCGCCAGTTCACCGTGCGCGTGCAGCGCGCCTTCAATACCGCCGAGGACTTCGCCCAGCTGGTGGTGGCTCGGGGTGCGGACAATCATCTGGTACGCCTGCGTGATGTGGCGCTGGTCGAGCGCAGCACCGAGGAGCAGCGCAACCTGTTCCGTGGCAACGGTGTACCCATGGTCGGTATCGGCCTGGAGCGTCAGTCCACCGCCAACACCCTGGAAATCTCCCGCGCCGCCGCTGAACTGGTCGAGCAGATCAACCCGACCCTGCCCGAGGGCATGCTGCTCAGCCCCAGCTTCGACAGCTCGGTGTTTATCGAAGGGGCCATCGGCGAAGTGTATAAAACCCTGGCCATCGCCCTGGTACTGGTGGTGCTGGCGATCTTCCTGTTCCTCGGCAGCCCCCGGGCGGTACTGGTGCCCG
>JAAYHO010000087.1 GCA_012735335.1 Gammaproteobacteria bacterium | reverse complement strand
GTGGCCAGTTCGGCCAGTTGCCGCCAGTAGAGCTCCGGCCAGTGTTTGGTGACCCAGGTGGTCCCATGCAGGAACACCACATAGTCTTCAGCACTCTGCTCACCAGCCAGCCAGGCGCGATCCAGGCCGTAGTCGCCGATGCCGTCCGGCAGGCGATAGCCCAGCGCCTGGGCAAACAACTGGCGCCCCCGCTCGACGGCGTGCTGGTCCCGGGGCACCGGGATGTGTTGCTGGTAGAACCTGCTGGCCAGCGGCTCCCGGGCGGAGTGTTTATCCAGCCCGGCAATCGGTGCCTTGAGGCCGACGGTCAGCAACGCGCTTTTCAGCAGCCCCTGAGCATCGATCACCAGATCGTATTGGTGTTTTTTCAGGCGTTTTCTGAAACGCTGCCACTCGCCACTGCGCAGGGTCTTCAGCGGGCTCTTGCGCCAGCGGCGGATCGCCACCGGGATGACTTCAGCCACCGCCGGATGCCATACCGGGATCTCGGCAAAGCCCTCCTCCACCACCCAGTCGAAATGAATACCGGGGATTGCCTTGCGTGCGTCAGTCAGTGCGGGCAGGGTATGAATGACATCGCCCAGGGACGAGGTCTTGATCAGCAGGACGCGCATCAATCAGTCCGCAAAGGGGTCGGCCAG
The DNA here is from genome assembly GCA_012735335.1 of Gammaproteobacteria bacterium. Lineage (GTDB taxonomy): Bacteria > Pseudomonadota > Gammaproteobacteria > Pseudomonadales > Pseudomonadaceae > Halopseudomonas. The sequence goes on along the minus strand of JAAYHO010000087.1, from coordinate 4,159 downwards.
CGGTTCGCCGACCAGACGATCCAGCGCATCAATCACCCGTTGGGGCTCAAGGTCACGCAGGCAGTTGTAGTGGCCGAAACGGCAGGTGCGATCGAAGCACGGGCTGCAGTCCAGCCCGAGGCGCACTATCTCCACCTGCTCGGCCAGCGGCGGGGTGAAGCCCGGAGAGGTCGAGCCGTAGACCGCGACCAGCGGGCGGTTGAGCGCAGCGGCCACGTGCATCAGGCCGGAGTCGTTGCTGACCACCGCTGTGGCGCAGGACAGCAGATCGATGGCCTCGGCCAGACTGGTCTCACCAGCCAGGTTGACCGACTCCTCACGCAGACCCGGACGCAGCCGGTCGCGGATCTGCTCGCCCCCCGGGTGGTCGTTCTTCGAGCCGAACAGCCAGACCTGCCAGCCATGGCGGATCTTCTGGTCGGCTACCGCCGCGTAGTGCTCGGCGGGCCAGCGCTTGGCTTCACCGAATTCGGCGCCGGGGCACATGGCCAGGACCGGGCGATCCAGCTCCAGCTCGAAGCGGGCCAGCGCGGCATCTCGGGTGGTCGAATCAATCTGCAGGGTCGGACGGGGATAGGGCCGAGTCAACTGATGATCCGGCTCCCAGGCCAGCGCCATGAAGCGCTCGATCATCAAGGGATACTGTTGTTTGTCCAGTACGCGGATATCGTTGAGCAGGCCGTAACGCATTTCCCCGCGCCAGCCGGTGCGTTTGGGAGTACCGGCAAAGAACGGCACCAGAGCGGATTTCAGTGAGTTGGGCAGCAGGATGGCCTGGTCGTACTGGCCAGTCAGCTGCTTGCCGATGCGCCGGCGGGTGGCGATGTCCAGCACGCCGTGGCCGAGGGGGAAGCTCAGTGCCTGACTGACTTCCGGCATGCGTTCAAGAATGGGCCGGCTCCATTCCGGAGCCAGCACATCGATCACGCAATCGGGGCCGTGACGCAGTTTGAGGCAGGCAAACAGCGTCTGCGCCATGACCATGTCACCGACCCAGCTGGGGCCGATAATCAGTATTCTCATCAAACACCCTTTCCCACATCATTGCGAGGAACCTGGCGACGTGCCGATCCACTGGTTTGGAGTCCACCGCACCCACTGGATTGCCGCGCCTCTTCGAGGCTCGCAATGACGGTGTAAATTGCCGACACCCTCGTCACCAGCCTTTCCCGGTTCAGTGAAAGCCCCCTTCGTCATTGCGAGGAGCTTAGCGACGTGGCAATCCATGGGCTCGTGCTGCCTGCCGGATGGATTGCCACGCCTCTTCGAAGCTCGCAATGACGGTGCAAGTTGCTGGTACCCTCGTCATACGAACACCTCCTCGCAATGACGATGTTAACCTGACACGCTTACTTGACCGGCGTCAGCCACTCGCTGTATTCCGGCTTCTTGCCGTTGACCAGGTCGAAGTAGGCTTTCTGCAGCTTCTCGGTGACCGGGCCGCGGCGGCCGATGCCGATCTGGCGGCAGTCCACTTCGCGGATCGGGGTCACTTCAGCGGCGGTGCCGGTGAAGAAGGCTTCGTCAGCGATGTAGACCTCGTCACGGGTGATGCGTTTCTCGACCACCGGAATGCCCATCTCGCCCGCCAGGGTGAGGATGGTGGCGCGGGTGATGCCGTTCAGGCAGGCGGTGACTTCCGGGGTGTAGATGGTGCCGTTCTTGACGATGAACACGTTCTCGCCGGAACCTTCGGCCACATAACCTTCCGGATCCAGCAGCAGCGCCTCGTCGGCACCGGCGGATACCGCTTCCTGCAGGGCCAGCATGGAGTTCATGTAGGCACCGCTGGACTTGGCCCGGGTCATGGTGATGTTGACGTGGTGACGGGTGAAGGAACTGGTGCGGATGCGGATGCCCTGCTCCAGCGCTTCCTCGCCCATGTAGGCGCCCCAGTACCAGGCAGCAACCACCAGGTGCACCTTGAGGTTGTCGGCGCGGATGCCCATGCCCTCGGAGCCGTAGAAGGCCAGCGGGCGGATGTAGGCGGTTTCCAGGTTGTTCTCACGCACGGCGGCGCGGCAGGCCTCGTTGACCTCGTCCTTGGTGTAGGGAATTTTCATGCCCATGATGTGGGCAGAATCGAACAGGCGGTCAGTGTGCGCCTGCAGGCGGAAGATTGCCGTGCCCTGGTCGGTATTGTAGGCACGCACGCCTTCGAATACGCCCATGCCGTAGTGCAGCGAGTGGGTCAGCACGTGGACGTTGGCGTCACGCCATGGAACCATTTTCCCATCAAACCAGATAACACCATCACGATCAGCCATCGACATAACAACCCACTCCATTATTCATCTATCTATTCATCTGCTTCAGGCACAGCGCCTGTTCGTTGTGTTCTGCCCTGATCATGCCCGCCGAATGTTGAGGTGCTCACGCATCCGTGGCGTCCGGCAGCCACTGCTGCCAGAGTCGGATGATGTCATGTCGGTAGTCATGAAACTGGTCGCCAGGTGTCTTCCCCGGCTGCTTTTGCAATGCCAGGCGATGGGCTGCTGCGCGGTAGGCCTTGTAAGCCTCCTGCAAATGCTGAACGTCCTCACCGGCGATCAATCCGGCGTCACGCAGCCCGTCCAATATTCTGATGTTATCCGTAAAGCGCAGTAACTCTGGGTACCGGCACGACCAGGCCAGAACCGCATATTGCACCATAAATTCGATATCGACGATACCTCCGGCATCCTGCTTCAGATCAAACTGCGCCTCAGGAGTGAATGCCAGGGGGTCGAAACCGCCGTGGGTGATCTGGGTCGCCAGGTTGTCGCGCATCTTCTGACGCATCTCGCGCACCGCCTGACGCAGCTCCTGATCATCCCGCTGCCGCCCCAGCACCTCGGCGCGCAGAGCCAGGAACTTGTCGCCCAGTGCAGTGCAGCCCGCCAGCGGCCGAGCGCGCACCAGCGCCTGATGCTCCCAGGTCCAGGCCTTTTCCCGCTGATAGCGGGCGAAGGCTTCCAGCGAGGTCACCAGCAGACCCGAGTCGCCGGACGGGCGCAGGCGCATATCCACGTCATAGAGCACCCCTGATGGGGTCTGGGTGTGCAGGATATGGATGATGCGCTGGCCCAGCCGGGTATAGAAGCGCCCGCCATCCAGCGGTCGCTCGCCATCGGTTTCCGCTTCGGTATCGCCGTCGTGGATGAACACCAGATCCAGGTCCGAGCCATGCCCCAGTTCGATCCCGCCGACCTTGCCGTAGCCCACCACGATAAAGTCCAGCTCGCAGGGGCTGCCATCCTGCCGTCGTGGTAGCCCATGGCGGCGCACCATATCCCGCCAGGCCAGCTGCAGCACCTGCTGCAGAATGGCTTCGGCAATCCAGGTCAGATAGTCGCTGACCTTCATCAACGGCAGGCTGCCGGCAATCTCCGAGGCGACCACGCGCAGGGTATGGGCGCGTTTGAAATAGCGCAGCGCTTCCATCTGCTGCTCCAGATCATCCTCGGGGATGCGCAGCAACTGCTGACGCAGCTCGTCGGCCAGCTCGGTCATCTCCGGTGGGCGGTACAGACGTCCGGCATTCAGCAGCTCATCCAGCACCACCGGGTAGCGGGCTATCTGCTCGGCCACCAGCGGGCTGGCGGAGCACAACACCAGCAGCTCGCGCAGGGCACCGGGGTTCTCGGTCAGCAGCACCAGGTAGGCAGAGCGCCGCGCCACCGCTTCCACCAGCGGAATCACCCGCGCCAGCGCCAGATCCGGGTCTTCCTGCTCGCAGGCAACCGCCAGCAGGCGCGGCATGAATACATCCAGCCGTTCACGCCCCATGCGCTGCATCGCTCGCACCTGGGTCGAGCGCATCAGCTCCTGCAACAATGCCCAGGCCCGCCCGGCATCCCGGAAACCGCCTTCGGCCAGCTGCTCCTGCGCCTGCTCGGGCTCGGGGAAGCCGGTCAGCAAGGTGATCCACTGGGCGTAGGGCGCCTGGCTCTCGGCTTCATCCTCGTCCGGGTCGGCAATCACCCCGGCAAAATGTCGTGCTACCCGGCTGCGCTGCAACTCCAGCTGGCGACGGAACGCCTCCCAGCTGTCAAAGCCCATGATCAACGCGACCCGGGCCTGGCTCAGACTGTCGGTGGGCAGCATCTGGGTCTGGCGGTCGTCGATGGCCTGCAGCGCATGCTCGGTATCGCGCAGAAACAGATAGGCACCCTTGAGT
>JAAYHO010000009.1 GCA_012735335.1 Gammaproteobacteria bacterium | reverse complement strand
GAGTTTGCCGATGGCGAATCCTGGTTCGACTTCAGCGCCGCCCATACCCGTCGCTCGGTGGAACGCTCCCTGCAGCGGCTGCAGACCGACCATCTGGAGCTGGTGCTGGTGCATTCCAACGGCGATGACCTGACAGTGCTGGAAGATGAGGTCTATCCTGCATTACAGGCCCTGAAGCAGGAAGGGCTGATCGGCGGCTTCGGCTTTTCCGGCAAGACCGTAGCCGGCGGCCTGAAAGCGCTGGAAGATGGGGACTGCGCCATGGTCACCTGGAACCTGCGCGAACAGACCGAGCGTCCGGTACTGGACTTTGCCCTGTCACACAACAAGGGCATTCTGGTAAAAAAAGCACTGGCCAGCGGGCATATCTGCCTGGAAGGCGAAGACCCGCTGAGCGCCGGATTCGAGCTGGTATTCAGCCACCCGGCGGTCAGCAGCGCCATTATCGGCACCATCAACCCGGTGCATCTTCGGCAGAATGTGGAGACGGTGGCACGGATTCTGTCGCAGCAGCGCTGACGCTTCGCCCCGAAGGCGGGGCTCCCACAGCCCCGCAGTAGCACGCTTTCTGTAGGGGGCAGCACTGCTGAGGGAGCAGCAACCTTGTGGGAGTGGCGCCCCCGCCGCGAATGCCCAGCCGCCCCACCCCAAGGCTCTCACCAGCTCAAGGTCACCCGGGGCTCGGCCGATAGCTTTCAGGAGGCAACATGAGCAGAATCATTGCCCGCAGAAATCCCGTCGTGTTCAAGACCCAGGCGCTGCAGGTGCAGGCCAGCCCCGAAGTACTGCGCTACACACCGGTCGGCAGCCCCCTGAGCTTTGACGACATGCTCGCCCTGCGCCAACCGATCCAGGTTGATGACCCCGACCATTTCGAGCTGACCCTGGCCAATCTGGGCGTCTCCGCCGACATCACGCTGAGCTGGCAACAACGGGAGTTCCGCCTGCTGGTCAGACAACAGCGCCCCGACCGCAACGACGAAGTACTCAAACTGCTGTCCGGCTATGTCCCGGCCCACGAACTGCGCCTGCCACTGCTGACCCTGATGACCGAGCTGGCCGAGGAACTGTTGCTGGAAACCGGCCAGGGCTGGCTGCCCGGCCGTTATCAGGAGGTCTGGCTGCCGTCGCCCTACGCTGACAACCTGCCAGCCGACCCCCATCGTTGTTTTCAGCTGTCCCCGCGGCAGAGCGCTACCCAAGCGGTGATGTGCCGCGAACTGAACCTGCTGGAACGGCCCCGGGCCTATGTCCATCTGCCAACCAACTCCCTGCAGCTGGTCTATCACATGCATCTGACCCTGCCGCCATGCAAAGACCTGAGCGCCCTGCACGCCGACGAATCGCTGGACACCCGGAGCGGCGAACTGATTGCGCGCATGGACCCGCACAAACCGGATCTGTATCTGGCCGAACTGGTCGACGGCAGCGCTACCGGCCAACTGTTTACCCTGGAAAAAGGCCAGTTGGTCGAGCAGCAGCCGCAACAGCTGTCACTCAGCGAAGCCTTCGCCCCTCAGACCGGCTGGATAGTGAGCGAATCCAACTGCCCCTGGCCAGAAGGATTGGCCTGACTGGGCAGCCCCGTGTTGGAGCGTCGGCGAGCGGGGGCTCGCCAACCCGGGGGCGGGGTGTAGCGCGCCTGCGCTACGCCGGGTGGAGCGGGAAGGCCGTGCTGGGGCGTCGGCGAGCGGGGGCTCGCCAACCCGGGGGTGGGGTGTAGCGCGCCTGCGCTACGCCTTGTGGACCGTGCAAGGCGTCGGCGAGCCGGGGCTCGCCAACCCGGGGGTTGTGATTAGACCATCGTCCACTGCCCAGCCAGCTAGCCGCCTCATAGACTGAAGGTGTTCCGATTCATTCGTCTGGTATCAATTCCATGTATAAAGATCGTATTCGCATGCCGGCGCTGCGTGACAAGGTCATGAGCGCGGCAGAAGCAGCACTGTTGATTGAAGATGGCATGACCGTTGGCATGAGCGGCTTTACCCGTGCAGGGGAAGCCAAGGCTGTCCCGCTGGCTCTGGTCGAACGGGCCAAACAGGAGCCGCTGAAAATCAGCCTGCTGACCGGCGCCAGCCTCGGCAACGATCTGGACAAGCAGATGACCGAAGCCGGGGTTCTGGCCCGCCGGATGCCCTTTCAGGTGGATGCCACCCTGCGCAAGGCGATCAACCAGGGCGAGGTCATGTTCATCGACCAGCACCTGTCCGACACCGTTGAACAGATGCGCAACCACCAGCTGAAGCTACCCGATATCGCCGTGATCGAAGCGGTCGCCATCACCGAGGAAGGCCATATCGTGCCGACCACCTCCGTGGGCAACTCCGCCAGCTTCGCAATCTTCGCCAAGAAGGTGGTCATCGAGATCAACCTGGCCCACAACCCCAATCTGGAAGGTCTGCACGATATCTATATCCCGACCTACCGGCCGACCCGCACCCCGATTCCGCTGGTCAGCTCCGAACAGCGCATCGGCAGCACCGCCATTCCGATCGATCCGGCCAAGATTGCCGCCATCGTCATCACCGACCAGCCCGACTCCTACTCCACGGTAACCCCCCCGGATGAGGAAACCCAGGGCATCGCCGACCACCTGATCGCCTTCTTCGAGCGCGAAGTGGAAGCAGGCCGTCTGCCCAACAACCTCGGCCCGCTGCAGGCCGGGATCGGCAATATCGCCAACGCGGTGATGTGCGGCCTGATCAACTCGCCCTTCGAAGACCTGGTGATGTACTCCGAAGTCCTGCAGGACTGCACCTTCGAGCTGATCGACGCGGGCAAGATGAAGTTCGCCTCCGGCTGCTCCATCACCCTGTCCGGGCGCTGCAACGAGCGGGTGTTCGGCAACCTCGAGAAGTACAAGGACAAGCTGGTCATGCGCCCGCAGGAAATGTCCAACCACCCGGAGATTGTCCGCCGCCTGGGCATCATTGGCATCAACACCGCGCTGGAATTCGATATCTACGGCAACGTCAACTCGACCCACGTCGGCGGCACGAAAATGATGAACGGCATCGGCGGCTCCGGCGACTTTGCGCGTAACGCCAACCTGGCCATCTTCGTCACCAAGTCGATTGCCAAGGGCGGTGCCATCTCCAGCGTGGTGCCCATGGTCAGCCATGTGGATCATACCGAGCATGATGTCGACATTCTGGTCACCGAGCATGGGCTGGCCGACCTGCGCGGTCTGGCACCCCGTGAACGTGCCCGCCAGGTTATCGATAACTGCGCCCACCCGGACTACCGCGATGCGCTGAACGATTACTTCGAACGCGCCTGCGCCAAGGGCGGTCACACCCCGCACCTGCTGCGCGAAGCGGTCGAGTGGCACCTGAACCTGGAAGAGTTCGGCCATATGCGCGCAGCGGGCTGAAGATGGATGGCCGGGCACTCCCCCGGCCATCCAGGGTTGACGAGCGCCTGCTCGTCGACAAGCGCAGTGCAAATCAACAGCCAGGCGTAGCGCAGGGGCGCTACACCCCTGGTAGCGCAGGGGCGCTACACCCCTGGTAGCGCACCTGCGCTACATCCCTGACTCACCTGTCGCTCCCTTCCCATATCAAAACCAACAATTGCGACTAGGCAAACGCTCACTCTGTGACCCATTCCCGTTCCGATACCGCAGGCACTGTTAGGCTCTGACCATCATTATTCGCCTGCTCACCGGACCGCCATGGATACCTGGTCACTAGCCGCCCGTGT
>JAAYHO010000086.1 GCA_012735335.1 Gammaproteobacteria bacterium | reverse complement strand
ATGTGGCCGACAGCCGGTAACTCCACCCGGTGTCGAGGGGGACCTCGACACTCCATCGGGGCTGCGGTGCCCCGGGAGGGACGAGCACCAGCTCGTCCGCGGACCTGATGGATAGCACAGCGTGATATGCCAGCCCGCCCATCGAGCTGGTGCTCGACGTTCCCAGAAATCTCGACACTCCATCGGGGCTGCGGTGCCCCGGGAGGGACGAGCACCAGCTCGTCCGCGGACCTGATGGATAGCACAGCGTGATACGCCAGCCCGCTCATCGAGTTGGTGCTCGACGTTCCCAGAGGGCTCGACAACCGACAGCTAGCCGCGGGTAATCCGCCAGGTCCGGTGAATCCTGGTATTACGCTGAAAGTCCCTGTCCAGCGTCTGCGCGGAGATATCCTCCACGCGGTACTTCTCCTCCAGCCCCGCATCCAGCTTGAAACGGCGGAAGTTGTTGGAAAAATACAGCACCCCGCCCGGCGCCAGGCGAGCCATGGCCATGTCCAGCAGCTGCACATGGTCGCGCTGCACGTCGAATACATCATCCATGCGCTTGGAGTTGGAGAAGGTCGGCGGGTCAATGAAGATCAGCTCGTACTCGCCCTTGTCGTCGGCCAGCCAGCTCATCACATCAGCCTGCACCAGCTGGTGCAGATCCGACAGGCCGTTCAGTGACAGGTTGCGCCGCGCCCAGTCCAGATAGGTCTTGGACAGGTCCACACTGGTGGTGCGCCGCGCTCCACCCACGGCCGCATGCACGGTGGCGCTGGCGGTATAGCAGAACAGGTTGAGGAAGCGCTTGCCCCGCGCCTCTTCGGCGATACGCAGGCGGATCGGACGGTGGTCGAGGAACAGCCCGGTATCCAGATAATCGGTCAGATTCACCAGCAGTTTGACCTGCCCTTCCTGCACGGTCAGAAACTCGCCCTGGCGATCCATCCGCTCGTACTGCTGCTTGCCGGTCTGACGCTGACGCTGCTTGAGCACTACCCGCTCGGCGGGGATACCCAGCACCTGTGGCAGCGCCACCAGCACATCCTGCAGCCGGGCCTGGGCCTTGTCCTCGCTGACGCTGGCCGGAGCCGCATACTCCTGCACATGGGCCCAGCCGTCGTACAGGTCGACCGCCACGGCAAACTCCGGCATGTCCGCATCGTACAACCGATAACAGCTGATATTCTGCTGCCGCGCCCACTTGCCCAGGGTCTTCAGGTTCTTTTTCAACCGGTTGGCAAACATCTGCGCCGACTCGCTCAGCCGTGCTTCGGCCTGCACCGCCGGAGCAGCCTCGCCATCACCAAGCTCGGCCGGTGCCGCGCCGGTGATATAGCGCTCGGGCTGCAGATCCATCATCAGCAACTTGCACGGCAGCGCGCCATTGAACAGGGAATATTGCTTGTGGCTGCGAATGCCCATGCGCCGCCCCAGTTCCGGGTTACCGGTAAAGATGCCCGCCTGCCAGCCAGTACATTCACGGCGCAGCACCTCACCCAGCTTCTGGTACAGATAGACCAGACTCGCGGCCTCGCCCAGCCGCTCGCCATAGGGCGGGTTGCAGATGATCAGACCGTTCTGGCCACGATCCGGGTTGGGCGCGAAGGTCGCCAGCTCGCCCTGATAAACCTTGATCCACTCCGATAGCCCAGCGCGCTGGATATTGTTGCGCAGCGGCTGCAGCAGACGCGGATCGGCCTCATAGCCACGAATCCACAACGGCGGCCGTGCCAGTCCGGCCTCGGCACGCTGCCGGGCCTCATCCAGCAGGCGCTGCCACATCGCCGGCACATGCTGCAACCAGTGACTGAAGCCCCAGTGCTGACGCTGCAGGTTGGGTGCGATATCCGCCGCCATCAGCCCCGCTTCCACCAGAAAGGTACCCGAACCGCACATGGGGTCGGCCAGCGCCGCACCCTGGGCCGCCATTGCCGGCCAGTTGGCACGGATCAATACCGCCGCAGCCAGGTTTTCCTTGAGCGGCGCCGCACCTTGCTGCAGACGGTAACCACGCTGATGCAGACTGTTGCCGGACAGATCCAGCGCCAGCTGTACCTCACCATTGCGGCAGTGCACATTGACCCGCAGCTGTGGGTTGCTCTTGTCCACCGAAGGCCGCTCGCCACTCGGCGTGCGCAGCCGGTCGACAATCGCATCCTTGACCCGCAACGCGCCGAAATGGGTATTGTCGATACCCGGCAGCGAGCCACTGTAATCCACCGCCAGGGTGCCATTGCTGGCCAGATGGTCGGCCCAGTCCACCCTGGCCACGCCGTCATACAAGGCCTGGGCATCCCCCGCCGGAAAGCGCTGCAGAATCAGCAGCACCCGGTTGGCCAGCCGCGACCACAGACACAGGCGATAACCCAGCTCCATGGAACCACTGGCATACACCCCGGCGACGGTTTCCTTCGCCGATTCGGCACCCAATGCGCGCACTTCATCGAGCAACAGCCCCTCGATGCCTTTCGGACAGGTAATAAAAAATTCAAGGGTGTCGCGCATCTGATTGATTTCCATAGTTATGTGACAACTGTATTGCAATACAAGGCTCTAAGGGCAGTTTGCATATGCCAATTTGGTCTTTGTGAACCTGTGGTAATAGGGTACAACAGGCCTCAGGTACTTTGTTGGTAAAGCGAACAAGGCTCTCCACCCGGATTCGGTGGAGGCCCGGATGCAGGAGCAATTCCTGCATCGATGCGGAAACATTCCGCATCTCATCCCGGGCGGCACATGCGGCTCGGGGGTCATACCATATGAGGGCTGTACTTTATGAGAAGACTAAAGCGTGATCCGATGGAACGAGCATTTTTGCGCGGGTATCAGAACGGCGTTCAAGGCAAATCTCAAGACTCCTGTCCCTTCACCAGCAGTGCCACCAGACAGAATTGGATCAATGGCTGGCGTGAAGGCAGAGCAGACCACTGGGCAGGTTATACCGGTATTTCAGGCGTGCATCGGCTTAACGAGATGCGTGCAGTAGGGTAATCCCCTCCCCCCGTTTTCTCCCAAGGCGCTTACTCAGAGCGTCGGGCCTGCGAGGCCCAGGCCCCCGGAACATCACCGGGGGCCATTTTATTTCTGGCCCACCAAAAAAACCATGGATTGCCGCATCGCTGCGCTCCTCGCAATGACGGGGCAGGAGGTCAGTGGCTTTCGGTGGCAGGCATCGCCGCTATCGCATCCACACATTCACGAATCAGTTCCGGGCCGCGGTAGATAAAGCCGCTGTAGACCTGCACCAGACTGGCACCGGCGGCAATCTTGTCCGCAGCATCAGCACCGGTGAGAATACCGCCTGCACCGATAATCGGCATCTGTCCCTTCAACTCACCCGCCAGAGTCCGGATCACCTCGGTCGACACATCGGTCAATGGCGCACCGGACAGTCCGCCAGCCTCGTGGGCATGTTCCTGACCTTCGACCAACGCCCGGTCCAGAGTTGTGTTGGTGGCAATCACCGCATCCATGCCCTGCTCCACCAGAGTGCGAGCTACCAGCACCAGCTCCTCCGGGGTCATGTCCGGGGCGATCTTGATGGCAATCGGCACATAGCGGCCCTGCTGCACCGCCAGCTCCTGCTGGCAGGTCTTGATCTGGCTCAGCAGCACCTTCAACGTAT
>JAAYHO010000085.1 GCA_012735335.1 Gammaproteobacteria bacterium | reverse complement strand
GCGCCGCCTGCCAGCGATTCCAGATAAGCGATAACTGCATCGGTCCGGCCTTCTTGGATCAGGGTATCAGCCGTTTTATAGCTGAACGCTCGCAGTGGTTCGTTGCGCAAAAGGAAGGCGGCGCGCTTCGGGTCGCCAGTCATTTCCGTCGCTACTGCCAGCACCCGCAGCATGTCCTGGAGATATTGCTGAAGCTGTGGTGCCTGGGGGCGGGAGCTAGGCGTGTTGCGATGAACATGAGCGCGTTCGGCAAGCTCCTGAACACGATAACCGAAAAACTCCGCCACTTTGGCTGGAGAGAGGTAGGGAGTGTCCGACTCGCGGAAGCGCTCGGTCAGCGGTTCTTGCATTACTACATGCATGGCAATAACCTCTGTTCGTGAATATGCACTCATAATGCACTTGAAGTGACCTCCAGGCAAGCGATCAGCTTGGGTAGCAGGGGACAGTGCGCAGCGTGTCGATGCAGAATCGCCAGCACATTGGACGGTGCTTCCATCTACTTCCCATAACTGCGACTGACAAACTCCGGCTCCACCACCCCACGGCGCTGGTTGATCACCAGCGTCAGTACAAAGAAGAAGTTGCACAGCATATTGCACATGCGTGGCAGCAGCATGGGTACTTCCTTGTCTTCCTGATCGACCTTGACCATGACGCGGATGGCCTTCTTGCAGGCCGAGCGGGCCAGGTGCAGTTGCGGAATCGGTGGTGTGCCTCGGGGTAGTACAAAGCCGTTCAGGCGTTCGGGTACCTCTGCCTTGTAATGGTTGAGGCGCTGCTGCAACCAGGCCTGATCTTCTTCGCTGACTGCCAACCGGCCACGGATTGAGCCGTTGATATGGAAGGCCAGCGGCTGGATCTGCTCAAGGTCAGCGGCGATATCCGGCATGTCCTCGGGCAGGTGCGAGATAATGGCACCGATATGGCCGCACAGCTCGTCGGTGATGACCTCGAAGTCGCACAGCGACGAGCTTTCGTACATGAAGGGGTAACACATTTCATCAAAGTTCTTGCCGAACTTGAACGCCATGGCAACTTACCTCGGAATGATAATAGGTGGATCGCTGCCCAGATCGATATGAGCATCGATCTGGAAGGCTTGCTGTAGGTGAGCGCTGGTCAGCACCTCGGCGGGCTTCCCCAGCGACAGTAATTGACCTTCATGCAACAGGCACAGGCGGTCGCAGTAACGGGCTGCCAGTGACAGATCATGAATCGACAGCATCACCGCGCGGCCGCTCTGGGCGTAACGGCGCAGCAGGCGCAAGACATTCTGTTGTTGAAACAGGTCGAGGCTGGCGACCGGTTCGTCGGCCAGGATCACCCGGGGTTGCCCGGCCAGTACCCGGGCCAACCAGACCCTGGCCTGTTGGCCGCCGGACAACTGGTCAACCTGACGATCCAGCCAGGCATCCACCCCAGCTACCGCTGCGGCCTGGGTTATGGCTTCGGCGTTGCTGTCATTCCAGGGCAGGCGGCCGAGGCTGATGACATCGTGCACGGTCAGAGCCCAGGCGCTATTGCTGCTCTGTGGCAGAAAGCCCAGTTGCTGCGCGCGCTGGCGCTCGGGCATGGCCTTTATCGCTGCGCCGGCAAGACGTATTTCGCCCTGGTAATCCTGAATGCCCGCCAGGCAATGCAGCAGAGTGGATTTGCCCGCGCCGTTGGCACCGATCACGCCGAGCATTTCCCCGGCTTTCAGGTTCAGGTTGATATCCATCAGCCGCTGGCCGACGCTGAGATTACGGATACTGATCAGATCCACCGCTTGCGCTCCTTCCATACCAGCCAGATGAATAGCGGCGCGCCCAGCAGAGAGGTAAGCACACCCAGTTTCAGCTCGCGGCCCGGTGGCAGCAGGCGTACGCCGATATCGGCCAGGCAGACCAGAATGGCGCCGGCCAGCGCTGCCGGAATCAGCAGCCTTTCCGGGCGATGCTGCACCAGCGGGCGCAGGATATGTGGCACCAACAGGCCGACAAAACCGATACTGCCGGCCACCGCCACCGATGAACCCACCAGCATGGCCGCGCCAAGCACCAGCATGATGCTGCCGTAGCGCACGTTCAGGCCCATGCTGCGGGCGACCTGATCACCCAGGCTCAGGCCACTGAGCAAGCGCCGCTGGCTGAGTATCAAGGCGCTGCCTGCCAACAGGGCGGGCACCAGTAGCCACAGGTGCTCCAGTCCACGCTCGGATACCGAGCCGAGCAGCCAGAACACCAGCTCCTGCATGGCATAAGGATTGGGTGCAAAATTCAGTACGGTGGCCAGTGCCGCGCCGCTTACCGTGGAGATGGCCAAGCCGGCCATGATGACCATGTGCGAACGGGCCGAGCCGGCCAGCATGAGCATCAGGGTCAGCGCAACGGCTGCACCAATCAGACCGGCT
>JAAYHO010000084.1 GCA_012735335.1 Gammaproteobacteria bacterium | reverse complement strand
TCACCGACGCGCAGGCCGCGGCGGGAGACCTTGTCTTCGTAGGCCGGGCCGATGCCGCGACCGGTGGTGCCGATCTTGGCTTCGCCACGGGCATTCTCCCGGGCCTGATCCAGCGCCACGTGATACGGCAGGATCAGCGGGCAGGCCGGACTGATGCGCAGACGCTCGCGCACCGGCACACCACGGGCTTCCAGACCGGTCACTTCCCTGATCAGCGCCTCGGGGGACAGCACCACGCCATTGCCGATATAGCACATGACGTTGTCGCGCAGGATGCCCGAGGGGATCAGGTGCAGTACGGTCTTCTCACCGTCGATCACCAGTGTGTGGCCGGCGTTGTGACCGCCCTGATAACGCACCACGGCAGATACCTGATCGGTCAGCAGATCAACGATCTTGCCTTTGCCCTCATCACCCCACTGGGTGCCCAGGATGACAACATTCTTACCCATGTTCAGCTCTAGCCTCACTCAATATGAACCGGCCCGGTGGGCCAGAGAATCAAACTTGCAGTTCGTCCACCTGCCAGCCGTTGTTTGCATGGCGCAGTATGCGGTCACAGCCCAGACTGGCGGCATCCGTCTCCAGTTGTCCAGGCAGCGCCATTACTACCCGTTCCCCGGCGGCGCGCAGTTCGGTCACCCTGTCCAGCAGGCCCGGCTGATCACCATGGGGCGCCCAGATACCGTGGTTGCGACTGTCCGCATCGATCTCGCCCCAGGCCACCAGCAGACGCAGGTCGGTGGAGAAGCCGGTGGCCGGACGGGCGCGCCCGAAGTCCCGGCCGATATCATCATAGCGCCCGCCCTGGGCAATACTCTGGCCGGTGCCGGGAATGAAGGCGGCAAAGGTCACGCCGGTGTGATAGTGATAACCGCGCAATTCGGCCAGATCGAAATACAGCGGTACCGAGGGATAACGTAGGGCCATGACCCGGGCAATCTCGGTCAGCTCATCCAGCGCCATGACGATATGTTCCGGCGCGCCCTTGAGCAGCACATGGGCCCGCTCCAGTACCTCGATGTCCCCGGACAGGTCAACCAGCCCGCGGAGCATGGCGGCCAGTTCCGGCTGGGCGATGCGCGAGGTCAGCTCCTGCACCTCATCCCCGGCCTTGCGCTGCAGCGCATGGAACAGCGCCCGCTCAGTGGTGCTGTCCAGCTCGGCGGCCTGCACCAGTCCACGATAGATGCCCACATGTCCCAGATCCAGGTGCACATCGGCCACCCGACTGGCGGCGAGGGTTTCCAGCATCAGCGAGATGACTTCGATATCGCTGGCACTGGAGGCGTCGCCATACAGCTCGGCACCCAGTTGAATCAGGCTGCGCGAGGTCGACAGCGGGCGCGGCAGGGTATGCAGCACGCTGCCGCAGTAGCACAGGCGGCTCGGCCCCTCGGCACCCAGGGTGTGGGCATCGATGCGGGCCACCTGGGGGGTGATGTCCGCGCGCAGACCAAGCATCCGGCCGGACAGGCGGTCGGTCATCTTGAAGGTCTGCAGGTCAAGGTCGTGACCGGAGCCGGTCAGCAGGGATTCGAGGTATTCGATATGCGGGGTGATGACCAGGTCATACCCCCAGCGGGAAAACAGATCCAGCAGTTGCCGACGGGCTGCTTCGGTACGCGCCGCCTCTTCGGGCAGCACTTCTTCGATCCCATCAGGCAACAGCCAGCGATCAACAGTAGGCATCTTCAAAACCTTAATTTCGTTAGCGGATCAGGTACAGACAGGCCGTACCCGCCAGCATGCTCAGCAGGCCGACCACGCGCAGCTGACGATTGTCCATGAGGCTCACCGCCGCCAGCATGCGCTTCCAGGCCGCTGGTGCGAGAAAGGGCATCAGGCCCTCTATCACCAGCACCAGGCACAGCGCCGTAGCCAGACTCTGCCACATCGGCCTACACCCCCATGCTGGAACCACCGGTCACAAAAAAGCCGGGCTGACCCGGCTGCGCGATTGTAGCATATTCCGGTCTGGCCACACCTGCCCGATGGTCAAGTGTGGCCAGTTTCCGCTCAGGGCCGTTGTGCGCCCTGGAAAAACCGGAAGAATTCGCTCTGCGGATCGAGCACCAGCACATCGGACTTGCTGGAGAAGCTTTCCCGATAGGCCTGCAGACTGCGATAGAAGGAATAGAATTCCGCGTCCTTGTTGTACGCCTCGGCATAGATGGCTGCGGCCTCGGCATCGCCCTGACCGCGGATTTCCTCGGCCTCACGGAAGGCTTCGGCAAGGATCACCCGGTGCTGACGATCGGCGTCAGCGCGGATACCTTCGGCCAGCTCGCGGCCCTTGGCACGGTGCTCGCGGGCTTCACGCTCACGCTCCGAGCTCATGCGCTCGAATACGCTGCGGTTGACCTCGCGCGGCAGGTCCATGCCCTTGACCCGCACGTCGACCACCTCGATACCCAGTTCGCGACGGGCGCTCTCGTTCAGCTCGGCGGTGATATCGGCCATCAGCTGGTCACGCTCACCGGCCACCACCTCATGCAGGGTACGGCGCGCCACTTCGTTACGCAGACCCGACTCCAGCTGGCGCGACAGGCGCTCCTCGGCAATCGAACGCATGCCCGAGGTGGCGGTGTAGTAACGCTGCACATTGGCAATCCGCCACTTGGCGAAGGAATCCACCATCAGCGCCTTCTTCTCCAGCGTCAGGTAACGCTGGGTGGTGGTATCCAGGGTCAGCAGGCGGCCATCGAACAGTTTGGCCTCCTGCACGAAGGGCAGCTTGAAGTGCAGGCCCGGCGGCACATCATCACGCACCACCTTACCGAATTGCAGCACCAGGCCACGCTCGGTCTGGGACACGATAAAGAAGCTGTTCCAGCCGACCGCCAGCACCACCAGCGCGAGAATGAGTCCGAACATCGACTTGTTGCTCATCAGCGGGTCTCCCTTGAACGCAAATCGCGCTGTTGTAATTGAACCGGCAGACGCGTGCTGGCATCAGCACCGGTGGCGGAGGTTGAACTGCTGGAGGAGGACGAACTGCTGCCCTGCTGCATCAGCTTGTCGATCGGCAGGTACAGCAGGTTGCTGTTGCCCTCGCCGGACACCATGATCTTGCTGGTGTTGCTCAACACATCCTGCAGGGTTTCGATGAACATCCGCTCACGCATCACTTCCGGTGCCTGACGGTATTCGCTGATCAGCAGATTGAAGCGTTCAGCCTCACCTGCGGCTCTGGCGACGAACGCCTCGCGGTAACCGTTGGCCTCTTCCAGCATGCGCTGGGCCTGACCACGGGCTTCCGGAATCACGCCGTTGGCATAGGACTCGGCCAGGTTACGCTCACGGACTTCGTCCTCACGAGCACGGATCACGTCGTCGAAGGCATCCTGCACCTCAGCCGGAGCCTGGGCGCTCTCGATGTTGACCTGAACCACGGTGATACCGGTCTGATAGGCATCCAGATAGCGCTGCAGACGCTCGGTGGTTTCCACACCCATCTGCTCCCGACCCTCGGTCAGCACATGGTGCATGGAGGTGGAGCCGACCACGTGACGCAGGGCGCTTTCAGTAGCGTGGCGCAGACTGGTTTCCGGATCCTCGACCTTGAGCACGAAGTCTTCCAGGTTGGAAATCCGGTATTGCACCGCCAGCGGCACCTCAACGATGTTCTCGTCTTCGGTCAGCATCTGACCCTGTTGCCGATAGGAGCGAACCGCAGTGACGTTACGCTGGAATTTCTTCTCGATCGGCGGGAAGTAGATATGCAGCCCCGACTCCACGGTACGGTTGTATTCACCGAAACGCAGAATCACCGCCTGCTCCTGCTCGTCGACCATATAGATGGCGTTGAACAGCCAGAACACGAACAGCAGCAGACCGCCGATGACCCAGAGCCCCTTGGGGATACCCTGGCCACCACCGACCCGGCGTCCGCCGCCGCTGCCGTTGCCACCGCGCTTCTTGTTGCCGAAGATACCGTTCAGGCTGTCCTGCAGCTTGCGCAGTGCCTCGTCCAGATCCGGTGGCCCCTGCTTGCCGCCGCGGTTATCACCGCCGCCACGGTTGCCACCGCTCCCCCAGGGATCCTGGTTGTTCGAATTGTTACCGCCACCAGGCTCATTCCACGCCATAGCGTTCTCCGTTGTCCAAAACCGTGATACCGCTTCGGTCGACACCGCTGGCCGACTCAGTCATTTGCGCAATGCTACAGTAAATGCGGGTTGGTTCGCGAACCCCAACCTGCATCCATTATTGCAAAGTATGTTGTTCCAGAAATACTTCCGGCTGCCAACCCTCACGCTTGAGCAGCCGATTGAAGTCGGCACGGGGCAGACGCAGATCCAGCTGCTGGCGCCCGTCCTCGGCGGTCTGCTCCGCGGTGACCGCCCCGGCGGCGTAGAACAGGGCACGCAACCGCGCCTCGGCCTGTTCCAGCACTATGCTCTGCTGGACAATATCCTCACCGAGGCGTTCGGCAATCGCCTGCTCCAGCAGCTCCATGCCCAGACCCTGCTGGGCCGACAGCCACACGCGCACCGCCACGCCATTCTCATCGCGCTGAATCTGCGGTTCGAAGGCCTCCAGCAGGTCGATCTTGTTGTACACCTCCAGCATCGGCAGCTCGCTGGCATCGATCTCGTCGAGCACCAGATTCACCTGTTCGATATGGGACATGCGCTCGGGATCAGCCGAGTCGATCACATGCAGCAGCAGATCGGCCTGACTGGACTCCTCCAGCGTGGCGCGAAAGGCTTCCACCAACTTGTGCGGCAGATGGCGGATGAAGCCCACGGTATCGGCCAGCACGACGGGGCCGATATCCGCCAGCTCGACCCGACGCAGGGTCGGATCCAGGGTGGCAAACAGCTGATCGGCGGCGTATACCGAGGCCTCGGTCAGCCGGTTGAACAGGGTGGACTTGCCCGCGTTGGTATAGCCGACCAGTGAAACCACCGGAACTTCCGCCCGGCGCCGGGCACGACGGGCCTGGTCGCGCTGACTGCGGACCTTTTCCAGTCGTCGGGTGATCTGCTTGATCCGTACCCGTATCAGGCGACGGTCGGTTTCCAGCTGGGTCTCACCCGGACCGCGCAGACCGATACCGCCCTTCTGCCGCTCAAGGTGAGTCCAGCCACGCACCAGCCGGGTACTCAGGTGATCGAGCTGAGCCAGCTCCACCTGCAGTTTGCCTTCGTGGGTACGTGCGCGCTGGGCAAAGATATCCAGGATCAGACCGGTACGGTCGATCACCCGGCACTCCAGCTCGCGCTCGAGGTTGCGTTCCTGACTGGGGGTCAGGACGTGATTGAAGATGACCAGATCAGCTTCCCCAGCCTTGACCAGACTGCCCAGCTCTTCAACCTTGCCGCTGCCAATCAGGAAACGCGGACTGGGCTGATAACGACTGATGGTCAGAAAGTCGACCACCTCAGCGCCAGCTGAACGCACCAGCTCGAGAAATTCATGCGGGTCTTCGCGACTCTGCTCGTCCTGGCTCTCCAGGTGAACGAGGACTGCCCGTTCACCCCCTTCATGGCGTTCAAAAAACAATCAGGCCTCCCGAACGATCAAGGATTGCCTGCCTCGGCTTCATCGCCAGCACCCGGTACCGGCAGACGCACCGGACGACCGGGTACCACGGTGGAGATGGCATGCTTGTAGACCATCTGGCTGACAGTGTTCTTCAGCAGAATAACGAACTGGTCAAATGATTCGATCTGCCCCTGCAGCTTGATGCCGTTGACCAGATAGATGGATACCGGAACCCGTTCCTTGCGCAGAACGTTCAGGTAAGGGTCTTGTAGAGAATGCCCTTTTGACATTGCCTCACTCCTTAATAATGGGAAACCGCTTTAAAATTGAAATAGTATATCCGGCCAGTCCAATGGAGACGGACAGCCCGGAAGAAAATGACTGTTTGGTAACCTTGGCGCCTGCCGACAGCAATACAGAATAACTATATGGTGACTGACCTGAGGTGTTTCAAGAGCCTTTCGGCTCTTTTCGGATCCAGACTGTCGAACCATTCGATATCCTCATGCCAGCCGCGCAGCCAGGTGAACTGACGTTTGGCCAGCTGCCGGGTGGCAATCACCCCTCGTTCGATCATCTGATCCAGCGAGAGTTTCCCCTCCAGATAATCCCAGGCCTGTCGGTACCCCACTGCCCGAACCGAAGGCATCGACACATCCAGATCACCCCGCGCGTACAGTGCTTCCACCTCGGCAATGAAGCCCTGCTCGATCATCAGTGAAAAGCGCAGCGCAATGCGTTCGTGGAGAATGTGTCGCTCGCGGGGAGCCACAGCCACATAGTGCGTAGTATAGGACATATTCACCCCGCTGGTCGCGCTGCTTTCGGCATTTTCCAGCGCCTGACGGCGATGCCATTCGGTCAGCGTAACGCCGCTGAGCAGAAACACCTCATAGGCACGCTGGATGCGTTGCGGATCATTCGGATGAATGCGTTGCGCGGCCACCGGGTCGACCCTGGCCAGCTCGGCATGCACCCCTTCCCAGCCCTGTTGCGCAGCCATGTCCTCAATGCGCTGGCGCACCTGAGGATCAGCCGCCGGCATCTGCGCCAGTCCACCGAACAGCGCCTTGTAATACAGCATGGTGCCGCCCACCAGCAGCGGAATACGGCCCCTGGCGTGGATATCGGCTATCAGCTGCCCGGCATCGCTGCGAAAGCGCGCCGCCGAATAGGCCTCGGCCGGATCGAGAATATCCACCAGATGATGGGGGTAGCGGGCCAAGGTTTCGGCGTCCGGTTTGGCGGTGCCGATATCCATGCCCCGATAGACCAGCGCCGAATCCACACTGATCAGCTCGCAGGGCAGATGGTCGGCCAGATGCAGGGCAAGGTCGGTCTTGCCCGCCGCCGTCGGCCCCATGAGACAAATAACCGCAGGCAGTCGCACTCAACGCCCCCGCAGGAACAGTTTGTCCAGATCGACCATGCTCATGCGCGTCCAGGTCGGACGGCCATGGTTGCACTGGCCGCTGCGCTCGGTCTGCTCCATGTCCCGCAGCAGCGCGTTCATCTCGGTCAGGGTCAGACGCCGGTTGGCGCGCACCGAGCCATGGCAGGCCATGGTGGCCAGCAACTCGTTGCGGTGCGCTTCTATGCGGTCACTGGTACCGTACTCCAGCAGGTCATTCAACACATCCAGCACCAGTTGCGCGG
>JAAYHO010000083.1 GCA_012735335.1 Gammaproteobacteria bacterium | reverse complement strand
TGTTCACCTTCCGACAAGATTGCCAAGGGCTGCGCCGGCGGAGCAGCCCGATTCCTTATTCGGCGCGATTGATATGCAGCTCAACCCGACGGTTTTCGGCACGGCCTTCAGCGGTCTGGTTACTGGCAACCGGACGATCAGCACCCGCACCCGCAACTGCGATCATCGCCCGGTCAATGCCTTGCTGGATCAGAAACTCGCGCACCGATACCGCCCGCTGCAGCGACAGTTCCCGGTTCAGACTGACCGAGCCTGTGTTGTCGGTGAGCCCGACAATACTGATCGAACGCAGCGCGCCCTGGTCCTGCACCCGTTGCAACAAATTCTGCAGGCGGGCTTCAGTGCCCGGGCGGAGGGCTGCACTGCCGACATCAAACAGCGCATCCCCGCTCAGGTTAACTACCTGCTGGGCCCGCTGTGGCTGCAGGTACTGGTCGATATCCAGCACCCCGCCGGCGACCACTTCGCAGTAGCGACTGGCTTCGTCATAGGCCGGTGTGGAACGAAGATCTTCCAGTGGCGGAATGGCCTCGCTGGATAGCGACAGCGTGTTCAACAGTTCACCCATGCTGTGCAGGGTATAGAGACGAGCGATCTGCAGATCATATTGACCGTTGGTATAGGCGCGCTCTGCCTGGAATGCCTCGTTCTCGGAATCCAGTACGTCCAGCAGTGAGCGTCGACCAATATCGAACTGTTCGCGGTAGGCCACCAGTACGGCACTGGAGGCCGTGCGGTGCTGGGCCAGCGAGGGCGTGCGCGCCTGCAGGTTGAGTACGTCACCGTAGGCAATGGTCGCGGTCTGGCGCAGGTCTACACAGGCCTTGTCGCGCAGGCTTTCAGCCTGGTTGATGCGCTGGTAAGCGGCACGCTCGGCGGCGCGGTCACTGCCACCGCGGTACAGGTTGTAGCGGGCGCGCAGCTCGATGATGCTTTCCTCACCATAGGAGCTGGGGTCACTGCGATTATCGAAGCTGTTATTGTTCTTGTAGGCGCCATGGCGCAAGCCCAGTTCAAATGTTGGATAGCGATTGGATTTGGTTTCGCGCAGCGCGGCCTGGGTCACTTCGGTATTTTCAAAGGCTGCATACAACGCCGGGTTGTTGGCATAGACGTTTCTGAGCACCTGTCCCAGCTCCGCCGGTACCCGCGCCGCTGGCACCTCATAGGGCTGCAGCTCATCGGCTGGCAGCTGGCCAACCAGGCGCTGATAACGTGCGGTAACGCTTTGCAGGTTAGCCACTTCGGTCATCAGGTTGGAACGCGCCAGTGACAGGCGGCCCTCGATCTGCTGCAGGTCAGCACGGTTGCTGACACCACGCTCGGCGCGCTGGCCGATGTGTTCGTGTACGCGCTGGTGGTTGGTCAGGTTATCCTGGGCCAGGCCGACCAGTTCGCGATGGCGCAGCACGTCGAAGTAGGCCTCACTGGCTTCCAGCGCCTTGGTCTCGGCCTCATCAAGCAACTCGTAATAGCGTACCCGACTGGTGTGATCGGCCCTGGCCAGGGCATTGCGCACGCGGAAGCCGTCGAACAGCATCTGCGTCAGGGAGACTTCTGCATAATTGCGCGAATAGGTGCCGCGGCTATCAAATTCGCGATCGGCCTGGCCTACCGAGGTGCTCAGGTCAATGCTCGGCAGGTAGCCACCGAATACCTCACGCCGATCTTCGGCCGACGCATTGAACGCATCCAGCTGGGCGCGCAACTCGGGGTTGGTGTCCAGAGTGCTCTGGACAACAGTCAGCAGATCGGTTTTCTGCTCCGCTGCAGAGGTCATCAGGGGCGCAATAGCGAGGCACATTACAAGCGCCAGACGCGCGAAGGGAACTTCCTTATGCATACTTTCCTCTCAAAGACCTGAGTACGTGTTCTGTCATTGATGACCGGACGGTCAGCCTGTTGGCATACAGCTTCGATCAGACTACAAATACCGGGACGGCATCTTTGACAGAGCGGACAAAGGCTTTGCCGGTGACGAAATTCGCACATCC
>JAAYHO010000082.1 GCA_012735335.1 Gammaproteobacteria bacterium | reverse complement strand
GCAATTGCTGCTCGGCCTGGCGGCGGTGCTGGATCTCCCCGGTGAGCTGCACGTTGAGCGCTTCGGCCTGCTGGCGCGCCTCATCCAGTCGGAACAACAGCGCCTGATTGCGCCGGCTGCTCTGCAGAGTGCGGGTGGCCGCACGGTTGATGAAGGCGGCGGCCAGCAGAATGCAGCCGAACAGGGTCACGCCCATCAGCCCCCAGTAGGGGCTGGTGCTGTCTTTCTGCAACAGTAGAAACAGCGTTGGCACCAGCCAGCCGGGTATGACAAAGGTCAGGAAGGCACTGAAACGGTGCGCATAGATGACGCTGACGCAGATCATCACCCCGGCAGCCACGGCGTAGGTGCTGGCCTGCACGGCAAAACTGTCCAGCGGCACCAGCAGTAACTGGATCAGGCCCAGGGCCACCCCGGAAAAGCAGCTGCCGATATAGAACAACAGGGTCCAGTAGGGTCGCAACCGTTGTTCCGCCGAGCTGTGCTGGTAGGCGTGGGCGATACGCATGCGCAGCAGGGTCAGGCCGCAGATCGCCGCCAGCCAGCACAGAACCAGGGTATGCGGCGCATGTTCCCAGGTCAGCATCGCCACCACTACTGCAGCCAGCAGCACCAACCACTGAGACAGCCGTGAATAGAGAAAGAGCAGATCCAGCTGATGCAGACGGTGATCGGTCGCTGCAGCGGCAATACGGCGCTCGCTGTAGCTCATGCTGGCACATACCTGCGCAATAGCGGGATATCCCGAGTTGTCATTGGTCTTCCATGGATAGTGGCATTCCAGCAGTAAACCATACACCAGAGAGTGTGTTTGGCACATCCCCCATTGTTGACCTGATCCGGGACATCCGGCTGTTTCTTTCGGCCAGCCGACAGGCGGGGTAGAATGCCGCCCATGGATATCTCACATCTGCTCAACTCGCTCAATGATGCCCAGCGCCAGGCGGTCAGCGCCGCGCCGGGTCAACAACTGGTATTGGCCGGTGCCGGCTCCGGCAAGACCCGGGTGCTGGTACACCGCATTGCCTGGCTGGTGGAGGTGGAACAGGCCTCACCCTGGAGCATCCTGTCGGTCACCTTCACCAACAAGGCCGCCGCCGAGATGCGCCAGCGCATCGAACAGCTGCTGGGCATTTCCACCAACGGCATGTGGGTCGGCACTTTCCACGGGCTGGCCCACCGTCTGCTGCGGGCCCACTGGCGCGAGGCCGGGCTGGCCGAGCAGTTCCAGATCCTCGACAGTGACGACCAGCTGCGACTGGTCAAGCGGGTGATCCGCGAGCTGGGGCTGGACGAGAACCAGTGGGCGCCGCGTCAGGCCCAGTGGTGGATCAACGGGCAGAAGGACGAGGGTGTCCGGCCCCAGCACATCCAGCCCGCCGGTGACCTGTTCCTGACCACCATGCTGCGCATCTACAGCGCCTACGAGCAGGCCTGTGCCCGCACCGGGGTGATCGATTTTGCCGAGCTGCTGCTGCGCTCGCTGGAACTGTGGCGGGACAACCCCTCCCTGCGGGAGCAGTATCAGGCGCGCTTCAAACATCTGCTGGTGGACGAGTTCCAGGATACCAACGCCGTGCAGTACGCCTGGTTGCGGTTGATTGCCGGCAAGAGTCCGAGCCTGATGGTGGTGGGTGATGACGACCAGTCGATCTATGGCTGGCGCGGTGCGCGTATCGAGAACATCCAGCAGTTCCAGCAGGACTATCCGGCTGCCGAACTGATCCGTCTGGAGCAGAACTACCGCTCCACCGCTACCATCCTCAAGGCCGCCAACGCGCTGATCACCAACAACGCCGGGCGCATGGGCAAGGAGCTGTGGACCGACGGCAACGACGGCGACCCGATCTCGCTGTACGCCGGGTTCAACGAGCAGGACGAGGCGCGCTTCATTGTCGATCGTATCAGCGAGGCGATCGGCGAAGGCCTGGCGCGCAGCGAAATCGCCATTCTCTACCGCTCCAACGCCCAGTCCCGGGTGCTGGAGGAGGCGCTGCTGCGGGCGGCGGTTCCCTACCGCATCTATGGCGGCCAGCGCTTCTTCGAGCGTGCCGAGATCAAGAATGCCATGGCCTACATGCGGCTGATGGCCAACCGGGGTGATGACGGCGCACTGGAGCGCATCATCAACGTCCCGGCCCGGGGCATCGGCGAGCGCACCGTCGAGGTGCTGCGCCAGCAGGCTCGGGAGCAGGATGTGTCCATGTGGCAGGCGGCCTGCGACCTGCTGGACAACAAGGGTCTGCCCGGGCGCGCCGCCAATGCGGTGCAGGGTTTCATGCAGCTGATCGAACAACTGGCCGAGCGGGTTGAAGGCGTGCCGCTGTACAGCATGGCCCAGCAGGTGATCGAGCACAGCGGCCTGCTGACCTTCCATGAGAACGAGAAGGGCACGAAAGGCCAGGTACGGGTAGAGAACCTCGAGGAACTGGTCTCCGCCGCCCGCGCCTTCGAGAACGAGATGGTCGATCTGGAGGAGGAAGGCGACGTGCTGCTGGCCTTCCTCGCCCACGCCTCGCTGGAGGCCGGAGAAACCCAGGCCGACCGTTTCGAGGACAGCGTACAGCTGATGACCTTGCACAGTGCCAAGGGGCTGGAGTTCCCGCTGGTGTTCCTCAGTGGCATGGAGGAAGGCCTGTTCCCGCACAAGATGAGCCTGGAGGAACCCGGTCGGCTGGAGGAAGAGCGCCGCCTGGCCTACGTCGGTATCACCCGGGCCATGCAGCAGCTGATCATCACCTGGGCGGAAACCCGCCGTCTGTACGGCAGCGAGACCTTCAACAAGGTATCGCGCTTTGTCCGGGAGGTGCCCGCCGAGCTGATCCGCGAGGTGCGTCTGGGCAACCAGGTCAGCCGCCCCTTCGGGCCGGCCAAGGGCAAGGGCAGCATGTTCACCCAGGAAGCCACCGAGAGCACTGGCTTCGCCCTCGGCCAGCGGGTCATGCACAGCCTGTTCGGCGAAGGCGTGGTGCTCAACTACGAAGGCCACGGCGCCCAGGCACGTATCCAGGTCAACTTCGATGATGCAGGCAGCAAGTGGCTGATGGTCAGCTACGCCAAGCTGGAAGCGATCTGATCCAGGCCGGGTGCTGCCCGGCCCTGTCTGCTATCCCCTTGACCCCGGTCAGCTGGCTGTCATGACCTCTGGAGTAGGCTGGAATGATCTCTGTCGCTGTACAGAAGACTGTTCCGATTTCCTGTCTGGAGGTGTTCCATGGCTGAAATGATGAGAGCTGCCGTATTTGTCGAGCCCGGACGTATCGAGCTGGCCGACAAGCCCATTCCCGATGTGGGGGCCAATGATGCGCTGATCCGCATCACCACCACGACCATCTGCGGTACCGACGTGCATATCCTCAAGGGCGAGTACCCTGTGGCTCAGGGGCTGACCGT
>JAAYHO010000081.1 GCA_012735335.1 Gammaproteobacteria bacterium | reverse complement strand
TGCTGGAGCATTCGCCGGTGGATGTGATCATCAGCGATGATGGTCTGCAGCATTACCGCATGGGGCGGACCCTGGAGCTGGTGATGATTGATCACGCCCGCGGGCTGGGCAATGGCCGCTGCCTGCCGGAGGGGCCGCTGCGCGAGCCCGCCAGCCGCCTGGCAGAGGCAGACATGCTGATTCGCACCGGCGCCGACAAGGACGCCGACGGCGCCTACGCCATGCGTCTGCAGGCCAGCGAGCTGGTCAACCTGGAGACCGGCGAACGGGTCCGCCCGGGGGAATGGCGCGCGCCGCCCCGGGTCCAGGCAGTGGCTGGCATCGGCAACCCGGAGCGCTTCTGCAAGACCCTGGAAGGCCTCGGGTTTGTACCGGAAATTCATGCCTTTGCCGACCATGCCCAGTACAATGAGCACAGTTTTGCGGCGTTCGATCATGGTGAGCCGTTGCTCATGACCGAGAAGGATGCGGTCAAGTGCGCGGGTTTCGCGCGTGACAACTGGTGGTACCTGAGTGTCGATGCCAAATTGAGTGCAGCCTTTATCGAAGCGCTGCATGCGCGGCTGGACAGCCACCTGCCAGCCAGCCTGAACACTACCAGCGACCGGAGTTGATGATGGATCCGAAACTGCTCGATATTCTTGCCTGCCCCCTGTGCAAGGGCCCCCTGGTGCAGAACCAGGAAAAGACCGAATTGTGGTGCCGCGCCGACGGCCTGGCCTATCCGGTCCGTGACGGCATTCCGGTGATGCTGGAAAATGAGGCGCGGCCGCTGGACGCGGATGAGAGGCTGGATCGCTGAATGTTCCACGTCATCATTCCGGCCCGCTACGCTTCCACCCGCCTGCCGGGCAAACCGCTGCAGGATATTCACGGCAAGCCGATGATCCAGCATGTCTGGGAACAGGCACAAAAGAGTGCGGCAGCCTCGATCACCATTGCCACCGATGACCAGCGCATTGTCGAAGCCTGCAATGGCTTCGGTGCCGATGTGCTGCTGACCCGCGCCGATCATCCCTCCGGCACCGACCGCCTGCAGGAGGTGGTCAGTCATCTGGGGCTGGATGACCAGGCCCACGTGGTCAACGTGCAGGGTGACGAGCCGCTGATTCCGCCGACCCTGATCGATCAGGTCGCGGCGGATCTGCGCGCCTTTCCCGAAGCGAGTATCGCGACCCTGGCTGAAGCGCTGGATGATGTGAACACCCTGTTCAATCCCAACGCGGTCAAGGTGGTGACCGACCACCAGGGCTTTGCCCTGTACTTCAGCCGCGCACCCATGCCCTGGTGCCGGGATGATTTCGCCGATGGTCGTCCGGCCAGTCTGCCGGGCGCGGTACCTTTCCGTCGGCATATCGGCCTGTATGCCTACAAGGTCGGCTTTCTGCACGATTACGTGCGCTGGCCGAGCAGCCCGCTGGAAACCGCCGAATCCCTTGAGCAGCTGCGCGCTCTGTGGTTCGGCTGCCGCATCCACGTGGCCGACGCCTGCGAGATACCACCCGCCGGGGTGGATACCCCGGAGGATCTGCAACGGGTACGTCAGTTGCTGGCAGCGCGCTGATGCACAGCCAGGCAGCCTATACCGCCGATGCACCACTGGCCGAGCTGAACACCTTCGGTATCAGCGAACAGGCCGAACGGCTGATCTGCATTCATGACGACACCGAATTGCGCGCCGCGCTGGCGCTGGCCGAACAGCATGGCTGGCCGGTCAACCTGCTGGGCGGTGGCAGCAACCTGATCCTGGCTGGTACGGTCCCGGGGCTGACGCTGGCCATGCGCAGCCGGGGCCGCCGGGTGGTCAGCCGTCAGGCCGACAGTGTCATCATCGAAGGGGAGGCCGGGGAAAACTGGCACCAACTGGTCGGCTGGAGTCTGGACATGGGGCTGCACGGGCTGGAAAACCTGTCGCTGATCCCCGGCACCCTCGGTGCTGCCCCGGTACAGAATATCGGTGCCTACGGCGTCGAGTTGTGCGATGTGTTCGACAGCCTGCAGGCACTGGACCGAACCACCGGGCAAAGCCGCTGGCTGAACCGGGAAGACTGCCGCTTTGCCTACCGTGACAGCCTGTTCAAACAGCAACCGGGGCGCTTGGTGATACTGCGGGTGCGCCTGCGCCTGACGACCCATCCCCAGCCGCGACTGGATTACGCCCCCCTGGCCGCCGCCTGGCACGCCACCGGCCTGCAGCGGCCGGACAGCCGGGTGATCAGCCAGCTGGTCTGCGATATCCGCCGGAGTAAATTGCCCGACCCTGCGCAGCTGGGCAACGCCGGCAGCTTCTTCAAGAATCCGCTGATCAGCCAGTCCCGGGCGGATACCTTGCTGGCCACCTGGCCGAACATGCCGCATTACCCACAGCCCGATGGCAGCGTCAAACTGGCCGCAGGCTGGCTGATCGAGCAGGCCGGTTGGAAAGGGCATTGCCGTGAACGGGTAGGGGTGCATCGCGAGCAGGCTCTGGTGCTGGTGAACCTGGGCGGTGCGCGAGGTGCGGACGTCATGGGGCTGGCGGAGGATATTCGCCGGGATGTGCTGGAGAAGTTCGACGTCAGCCTGGAGATGGAGCCGCAGCTGCTTGGTCGTTGAGATGTAGGAATGCTTCACC
>JAAYHO010000080.1 GCA_012735335.1 Gammaproteobacteria bacterium | reverse complement strand
TGCCACCGGCAGCCAGCTCGAAACGCCCGGCGCGGGCGGTAATGGCGCCGGTAAAGGCACCCTTCTCGTGGCCGAACAGCTCACTTTCCAGCAGCTCCGCCGGAATCGCCCCGCAGTTCACCGGAACAAAGGGAGCATCCTTGCGCTGAGAATGGAAATGCAGGTTGCGCGCCACCACCTCCTTGCCGGTACCCGAGTCGCCGAGAATCAGCACAGTGGCCTCGGTATCGGCCACCTGCTTCATCATCTGCCGTACCGCCTGAATCGGGCGGCTGGTGCCCACCAGACTGCGGAACAGATTGGCCTCGCGCTGATACTTGCGCTGGTCCTCGTCGAATACCTCGCGGTAAACCTGCGCCCGGTGCAAGGTATCGAGCAGCTGGTTATAGGTCACCGGCTGTTCCAGCGCAGAGAGAATCCGTGGGCGCAGGTGCTCCGGCAGCTCGGCAGTGCGTTCACGCCCCAGCACCACTACCGGCATATGCGGGTCCCACTTGTCCAGCTGCGCCAGCAGTTGTTCCAGTCCAGTTGCCCCATCGCACTGCCCGACAATCACACACTTTATCGCCGCAGCGGACTCCACCTGCTCCCGGGCCTTCTGCCAGTCGGCAAAAGGCGTCTGCAGGGGATCTTCACCAAGAAAGCCAAGAATCAGATTGAGGTCGTGACGGCTCTGGGAACAATCATCAATCAGCAGTACGTAACTATCAGGCGGCATGGCTGGCACGGATCCTTACACTCGCGACGACAAACGGGTTAATGGCGTTACGCCACAACCGTATCAATAGGGGGACAAGTTAGAGAGAAAGGAGACGTGAGTCAAATACTTGGCGCACTTTTTATGTGCATCCTGTCAGATAGCAACGGCATCAGCGGAACCAATGCCGTTTCTTGCGGTCGCGCTGAGCAGCTCAGCTGAACATCTGATAAACTTTGGCACCCTGCTTGCTGCGCTGAACACCCTGCAGCTCTTCGGCCAGCCTGCCCTGCACCGCCTGGCACAGACCGATCACTTCATGATAGGTCGCCGACAGCGAGCCCAGCACCTCGGCCAGCTCGGTCTCATTGCGATCCGGCTCAGCCATGGCCTGCTGTACCAGGGTACGGCACAGCTGATCCAGCTCACCGACCTGCTCCCAGTCACCGGCCTGCACAGCGCTGATCAGCGCCTTGTGGGTGTCCTGCAATTGTTCTACGGCCACAGCCATGGAATTGACTCCTCGCATGTCAGGACTGGCGGATGCCATCCCAACCCTGCTTGATTTCACGCAATGTGGTTGCCACCTCATCCAGCATGGCCGGATCATTCTGCAGATTGGCCAGGGTCAGACGCTGCTGCATGAACGCATACAGATTATCCAGATTGGCCGCTATTTCGCCACCCTTTTCCTTGTCCAGCGCATCGCGCAGGCCACCGATAATCCCCATCGCCTTGCCGATCAGCTCACCCTTGAGGCCGATATTGCCATACTCCATCGCCCCCTTGGCCTGGGCAATCCGCTGCAGTCCGCCTTCCATCAGCATCTGGATCAGACGATGCGGATCCGCCTCGCTGACCTGAGCGTTAACATTAACGGTCTGGTACTGCTTCATTGCATAGGCATTCATAAGACACTCAATCCCGATAACTGTTGCACTTGCTACCGTTATCGGCAGCCCCGGCAAAAGCTGAAGCTTTTTTTCCGTTTGCCCAACCTCTCATCCCCTACTATCTTTCACTGATAGCCTTCTGCTGGCACCCAACAACAAGGACAATCCATGCCTACCCGCTCTCTCCTGCTGGCCACCCTGTGCCTGCTCGCCCTCACCGGCTGTAAATTCGGTTCCAGCTCCAGTTCAAGCTCAAGTTCCAACCCACCGGACACCAGCGAGTTGCCGCCCAACATTCTGTTTATCGTCATCGACGACGTCGGCGTGGACCAGTTCGCCAGCTTCGGTTACGGCGGCGCACAACCGGCGCAGACCGCCAGCATCGATGCCATCGCCCAGGCCGGGGTGCGCTTTCGCAATACCTGGTCGATGCCCACCTGCTCGCCGACCCGCTCCACCTTCTTCGAGGGGCGTTACCCGTTCCGCAGCGGCGTGCGCAACGCCATCGTCTCCAACGACCTGGCCAACTCCCAGGTCTCGCCCTATACCCTGACCACGCCCCGCTTGCTACGCGAGCAGGCCGGCTACGTCAGCGCGCTGATCGGCAAGATGCACCTGACCGGCTCCGATATAAACCCGAACAACCACCCGCTGGGCGACGACGCCATGCGCGAACTGGGCTGGGACTACTTTGCCGGGTACCTGGACGGCGCGCCCTACCCCATCGACACCACCGCCGGTGGCGTCGCCGCGCCCGGCACCTACCAGTGCGGCTTCGTGCCCAACACCACCGCCGACATCAATAACGGCGCGGATTACGGCGTCTGCTACCTGCCCGACGGCCACAGCAGCGGCAGCCATCTGCTGATGACCGACCCCGGCCAGTACCCCACCCCGGGCCGCACCTGCCTGGAACTGGGCGGCATCCTCGACCCGCGCAGCAGCGCCTACAGCGAAGTCCGCCGCAGCGAGCTGGACTTCAGCACCCAGAACGGCCACTACACCGGCGCCTGGAAGATCAACCTGGCCGACGGCAGCAATCGTCAGCTCAGCGCCGACCAGGCCGAGGCCCGGGGCTACCGCACCATTCTGGAAACCAACCTGGCCATCGACTGGATCGAGCAGATCAGCGAGCAGCAGCCCGACACCCCCTGGATGCTCAGCCTCGGCTACTCCACCCTGCACACCCCGCTGCAACCGCCACCGGCCAGCCTGCTGCCGCACCCGGACGCCGCTCTGAGCCTGATCGGCTGCGGCACACCGGTAGCCGACAGCCTGAGCGAACTGGGCATACTGCCCAGCGGCGCCATCGATCTGGCCGACTTTGCCCAGCAACGGGCAGTGGCCCAGCACATGCTCGAAGCCGTGGATCATGAAATCGGTCGCCTGCTGGTCAGCACCGGTATCGCCCTGGAGCAAGACGACGGCAGCCTGGAATACAACCCCGAAAGCAACACCGTAGTGGTCATCACCAGCGACAACGGCACCTATATGCCCACCGTCAAACTGCCCTTCGACCCACTGCGGGCCAAGGGCTCGCTGTACCAGACCGGCGTCTGGGTACCGCTGATCGTCGCCGGCCCCATGGTCAATGACAGCAACCGCGACGTACCGCACATGGTCAACAGCACCGATCTGTTCAGCCTGTTCCGGGAAATCGCCGGAATCGACGCAGCAGCCCTGCCCAGCGAGCTGCAGCTGGACGCCCAGCCGGTCATGCCCTATCTCACCGAACCGCAACAGGCAGCCATCCGCAGCAACAACTTCACTGAACAGGGCACCAATATCAGCGCCAGCACGCCGGCTCCCTGCGTCATCCCCGCGGCT
>JAAYHO010000079.1 GCA_012735335.1 Gammaproteobacteria bacterium | reverse complement strand
TCTTCTTTAACGCCGAGTTGTTCGGCAACGATTTTCTTGACGCGTTCTTCGATGGTACTCATACCTTGATCTCACTCCTGATTTGCAGTTCCGATAAGCCGGACTGCGGGTAGTTTATAGAAAGCATTCCAGAGTTTTCAAGCTGGAAAACACTTCTGCTCCAAAACGCCCGGCCCAGACAGCTTGTACCGGACCGGTCAAACCCATCAAACTCAAGTTGATGCGGGCCTCAGCCCATGAACATACCGCCGTTCACCGGAATGGTTGCACCGGTGATATATCCAGCCGGTTCACCGGCAAGAAAAGCCACCGCTGCGGCAATTTCCTCGGCCTGGCCGAGACGCCCCAGCGGAATCTGCTCAAGCATGACCGAACGCTGATTATCGTTCAACGCCCGGGTCATGTCCGTATCAATAAAGCCGGGGGCTACCGAGTTCACGGTAATCCCGCGGGATCCTACCTCACGGGCCAGGGCCCGGGTAAAGCCTTCCATCCCGGCCTTGGCCGCCGCATAGTTGGACTGGCCACCATTACCCATGCCAGCCACCACCGAACTGATGCAGATGATACGCCCCCAACGGGCTTTGGTCATGCCACGCAGAACAGCCTTGGACAAACGGTAGACCGAGCCCAGGTTGGTGCTGATGACATCATCCCACTCGTTATCTTTCATGCGCATTAGCAGATTATCGGCGGTGATACCGGCATTATTCACCAAAATAGCCGGAGCACCATAGTCTGCCCCGATCCGTGCCAGCACCTCATCCACCGAAGCCTGATCGCGCACATCCAGCTTCAGACCGGTGCCCTGCCAGCCAGCAGCGGACAGCTTTTCGGCGATCGACGCCGCACCGGCATCACTGGTGGCAGTACCCACCACAATGGCACCCTGGGCGGCCAACGCATGGGCAATGGCCTGCCCGATGCCACGACTGGCGCCGGTAACCAGCGCAACCTTTCCTTCCAGACTCATGATCTCTCCTCAGGCGAACTGGGCCAGCGCAGCAGCCAGACCGGCCGCGCTGTCCAGATTATGCGTTGCAACACCCTTGGCGCAGCGCTTGTTCAGGCCGGACAACACCTTGCCGGGCCCACATTCAACCAGATCGGTCACCCCCTGGGCGACCATGTGTTCGACACTCTCTACCCAACGTACCGGACTGTACAGCTGCTCGACCAACTGGGCGCGCAGGGTATCCAGATCCGCGGCCGGACGGGCACTGACGTTCTGCACCAGAGTGATCTGCGGCGAGCTCCAGCTCAGTTGCTCGAAGTCCTTCGCCAACTGTTCGGCGGCGGGCTTCATCAGCGCACAGTGGGAAGGCACGCTGACCGGCAGCTCGATGGCACGCTTGGCCCCCGCCGCCTTGCAGGCTTCAATGGCCCGCTGCACAGCTGCTGCCTGCCCCGCCACCACCACCTGACCGGGAGCGTTGAAGTTGACCGCGCTGACCACCTCGCCCTGGGCCGCATCAGCGCACAGCTGGATGATCTGCTCATCGGCCAGACCGAGAATCGCCGCCATGGCGCCCTCGCCTGCCGGTACGGCCTGCTGCATCAGTTGACCACGGCGCTCAACCAGACGCAGCGCCTCGGCAAAGCCGATGACACCAGCCACCACAGCGGCAGAGTATTCGCCCAGGCTGTGCCCGGCAACAAAACCGGGACGCGCACTGCTATTGGCTTCCCAGACCCGCCACAGAGCCACCGAGGCAGCCAGAATGGCTGGCTGGGTACGGTCAGTACGGTTGAGTTCGGCCTCGGGGCCGTTCTGGCACAGCTGCCACAGATCGTAACCCAGAGCATCAGCCGCTTCGGCAAAGGCTTCACCGATCTGCGGGTGCGCCGGAGCCAGCTCAGCCAGCATGCCTACCGCCTGGGAGCCCTGCCCCGGGAAGACGAAAGCGAGGGTTTGAGTCATGCAACCTTCCTCATTATTTTCAGGTAAACAATTCGCCTATGATGACCAACCGGTCACCAAGGTCACAATAATTCGCCCCGGCACCGGGCCAGGCGCGCAGCAATACTTTGTGGCATATCCGACTGGCAGGCTCGCACCGCCTGACGGATCGCCGCCTCGAAAGCCGGCTGGCTGGCATTGCCATGGCTCTTGACCACCACCCCCTGCAAACCCAGCAGGGAGACGCCATTGTATTGATGCGGGTTCATTCGCTCAGCCATCGGCCGCAGCGAACGGCGCAGCAACGGACCGAGCAGGCGCAGCAGCAGATTGCCGGCAAAGGCCCGGCGCATCTCGCCCTGCATGTACTCCACCAATCCTTCGCTGGCCTTGAGCATCACATTGCCGACAAAACCATCACACACCACCACATCGGCCCGATCCTGAAACAGCTCGTTACCTTCTATATGGCCGATATAGTTCAGCGAACGGGTATCGCGCAGCAGCTCGGACACTTCGCGCACGCGCAATGAGCCCTTGTTGATTTCGCCGCCGATATTCAACAGACCAACCCGGGGCTGCTCGATACCGGTCAGCTCGGCCACCGCCTCCGAGCCCATCACCGCAAACTCGAACAACTGACGGGCAGTACAGTCCACGTTGGCCCCCAGGTCCAGCACATGGCAGAACTTCCCGGCCACCGGCAGGGCCGCCATGATCGCCGGGCGCTGAATACCCTCCACAGTGCCCAGCAGCGCCTTGGCCAGCACCATCAGCGCCCCGGTATTGCCCGCGCTCAGACAACCGTCCGCCTGACCGTCGCGCACCAGTTCGATGGCCACACGCATGGAGGCATCGCGCTTGTTGCGCAGCACGCTGGCAGGCGCATCATCGGCGAGAATGGTTTCGGAGGTATGCACAAGACTGAAACGATCAGCAGGCAGCTGATATTCACTGCAGAGACTGGCCATCGGCTCGGGCGAGCCAACCAGAATGACCTTCAGCTCGGGAATCTGCTGAAGACAACGGGCAACAGAAGGGATAATGCAGCGGGGACCGAAGTCCCCGCCCATCACATCAACCGCGAGGCGGACTGACGTGGACAAGACTTATTCGTCGTTGTCCTTGTTCACCACCTGACGGCCACGGTAGAAACCATCCGGGGACACGTGGTGGCGAAGGTGGGTCTCACCAGTAGTTTGATCTACGGACAGTGCCGCGCCGGTCAGTGCATCGTGCGAACGACGCATGCCACGTGCGGAACGAGACTTTTTGTTCTGCTGTACAGCCATGAGTTCAAGCTCCTAAGCTCAGGTATCGCGTTTCAACTTGGCCAGCACACTGAAGGGGTTGGGCTTTTCAGCTTCTTCCTCAGGCTCCGCTTCATCAGGCTGGTAGCCTGGCGGGTGCTGACATGTTCCCATCGGATGCATCGGAACCGCCGGCAATGCCAGCAGCAGTTCATCCTCGATCAGCTCATGCAGATCGAGCGCCTCGTCATCCAGAATAACCGGTTCGTAGTGCCGGGGCAGATTTTTGGCTGCCTCGTCACTCCCCACAAAGCCCACATCACACTCGGCATCCAGCGCCAGGGTTACCTGCTCAAGACAGCGCTGACAGATCAACGCCACCTCAACCTGATAATGCCCGTGCATGGTACTGAGCCCCTGCTCGTCCCGATCGAAACCCAGCTCGACCTGAACCTCTCCCGCCGGGGTATCCAGCAGAGCGCTCAGGCGCGGCATTCTGGCGGCAGGCACAGCCCCTTTCAGGACAATGCCACGGTCGACCAGACGGCGCGGTTCTATGTGTGCAGGTATGGTTCCAGACATAAGCGCGCAATTCTAGGCACCGCGGGGGTGTCTGTCAAAACTATTTGCTGATTTCCGCCACTCCTGTCCCGCATTGCTCCGGACAGGATAGAATCAGGCCATGCCCAGACCACAGGACAGCCCCATGCCCGACCTGCTGCTTGCCTCCAGCTCGCCCTATCGCCGCACCCTGCTGGAGCGCCTCGGGCTGCCTTTCATCTGCGCCGCGCCGGATATCGATGAAACCCCCGCTGCCAATGAAAGCCCCGAACAACTGACCCAGCGACTGGCGCTGGACAAGGCCCGAGCACTGGCCGAACGCTACCCGCAACACCTGATCATCGGTTCGGACCAGGTTCTGCTGCTGGACGGTCAGAGTGTCAGCAAGCCCGGCACCCATGCCGCAGCGGTGGCACAGCTGCAACGCTGCAGCGGCCGCACCGTACGCTTTACCACCGCGCTGTGCCTGCTCAACAGCGCCACCGACCGCTATCAGTTGATCAGCGAGCCTTTTGACGTCAGCTTTCGGGAACTGAGCGACGAGACCATAGAGCGCTATCTGCAGCAAGAGCAGCCCTATGACTGCGCCGGCAGCTTCAGAATGGAGGGACTGGGCATCAGCCTGTTCCGCTCGCTGCGCGGCGACGATCCCAACAGCCTGATCGGCCTGCCGCTGATCAGGCTGTGCGAGATGTTGCGTAATGAGGGGCTGGAGCTGCCCTGAGCAGGCCTGCTCCGTGGGAGCGGCACCCCGCCGTGAAAGACTGAGCGCATTAACGCAACTGCGGCGCTGCCAACCCCAGATGCAGCGCCAGGGTATTACCGATACTGGTACCCAGCTGCCGCGAGAAGCGCTGGAATGGCGACTCTCGGTGAGTGAAGTCCACCAGCTCCTCGGTACCGACCAGATCCCGGGCCACTGCCGAAGCACTGGACAGACCATCCACCAG
>JAAYHO010000078.1 GCA_012735335.1 Gammaproteobacteria bacterium | reverse complement strand
GGCCAATACCATCAAGTATTTCGTCAACACCACCTTCAACTACCCGACCATGGCCGAAGCCTATCGGGTAGCAGCGCTGGATGGGTTGGGGCGGTTGTTCTGACCCTTCTTCGGTTTTGCCGGTCGGAGTCGAGCGCTTGAGCTGTTGCAAGGGCGCTCGCTTTAACTGCTGCAAGGGCGGTGTCGGCCTCTGCGTTGGTACGCCCCTGCTACGACACGCCGTAAACCCATCCCTGGGGGCTCGTTGATGTCATCCCTGACATCAAACGGTCGTATCAGGGGCGTCCCAACGCTACGGCGGAAACTCTGAGTGGCTGATGGTTTTCTCTGGCAGCAGCTGCGAAGTTTACTGGCGGCTGGGGTGCAGGGTTGTGCCGACCGTCGGTTTTCAGGGATGAAAACCGCGAGCTTACAGGGATGTACTTGCAGCGTGTCGGCACGGGCCTGCACCCCAGCACGGCCTCGCGCGGACTCGTAGCAGGGGTGTACCAACGCAGAGGCCTGCACGGACCACAAGCACCAAGCGACCCTACAGCCGAACTAATCTTGCAGTATCGTCACTGCCAGGTGCGGAACGTCTGTTATCAGGCTGTCGACTCCCATATCCCGCAACTTCAGCATCAACTCCGGCTCATTGACCGTCCAGGCCGAGACGTGCAGGCCGTTGCGTTGGGCCTGGGCTACGCGGGTGGGGGTGCAGAGTTTCCAGTTCAGGGCCAGGAAGCGGCATTGATAACGCAGGGCGCTCTTGACCGGATCCAGCATGCCGTACTCCTCCACCAGCCCGGTGGGCAGGGGACAGTGGCTGTCTCTGGCGTAGCGCAGCAGATGCCGGCTGGCGGCGGTGATGACCACCTTGTCCTGCAACTGGTAACGCTCCACCAACTGCATGATCGCCTCCAGCACCGGACGGGCCTGGGCCCGGGAGCCGCTCTTGACCTCCAGCTGGTAATGCTCGAACTGCGGAAACTGTTGGAACAGCTGCTCCAGCGTGGGAATCGGGCAGGGCTGCTCCCAGCCAGCCAGGCCCAGGCGTGCGTCCAGCCGGGTCAACTGCTCGGCGGTATGCCGGGCTACCTTGCCCTTGATCCCGGTGGTGCGCTGCAGGGTCGGGTCGTGGATGATCACCAGTTGCTGATCGGCGGACAGGTGCAGGTCCAGCTCCACCCGAGTGACACCTGCCTGCAGCGCCTTGTCAAAACTTGCCAGGGTATTTTCCGGCGCCTCGCCACGGGCGCCCCGGTGACCATATATGAGCATGCGGCTCCTTAATTGCTGCGCTGGTGGTGGCGAACAGCGTGGACCACATGGTCGTATTCGAAGTAGACGCTGTAGCCGGGGTAATCCCAGCGGGTGATCGGTGGTTGACCTACAGCGGCGTGGCGGGTGGTCGGTTCGCCATGCTGGCGTTGTACCTGGCTGGTGCTGGTGCCGCGCTGGGGCAGGTTGACCTGCTGACCACTGGCCTGCTGACCCAGGGGAATGGTCAGGGTGTCGGCTTGCACGGAGGTGACGGCAAACAGTGCTGCGCTCAGGGTCAGGGGCAGGAGAAGTTTCATGTCGATGTCCTTTCGTTGTGTTTTGCGGCACGGATGTCCTGTGCCTGTTTCTGCACGATATAGCGCGCCAGCAACTGCCGTTGGGCCTCGTTGCCGTGGTGGAAGCTTACCTGCACTGTGCAGCGCCCGGAAGTCGAATCCCGGGCACAGTCGGCAATCTGCGCAATCGTTGCCAGGCCGGATGCTTCTGATAATAGCAGGCGCAGGGATAGCCATTGTCCGACCGCCAGCGGCTGGTCGGTGGAGAAGGTCAGGCCCACCTCGCTGAGGGTGACGGCTACCGGTTTGCCCATGTTCACGGACAGCTGCATGGATAGCCCCTGGCCGAGCAGGTCGATACGTTTGCTGAAGGTCTTGAGGCAGGCAGCCAGTACCCGATCGCGTTCACCGATCTGGCGCAGCAGGTGCTGCGACTCGTGCTCCAGCAGCTGTAACTCCCCCAGCAGACCGAACAGCGGGGAGGAATCATCGGTGTGCAGTTGGTCGTCACCGGGCGGCTCGATCAACTGATAATCCAGTGCCAGTTCATCTGCAAGTTGAAAGTAACCTGCATGCACATCGGTTGGATTGGCTGGCTGCATGACATTCTACCTTGCTGGTTTACCGAAACCGGTTTCAGTGTAACATGTGCAGCCGAACAGCCATTCATCGGGCTTATCCCCACAGGTAACTGGTAATCCATGTTCAGACCCTTACCGTTTTTTGTCGGGCTGCGTTATACGCGGGCCAAGCGTCGCAATCATTTCATCTCCTTTATCTCACTCATTTCCATGCTCGGGCTGACCCTCGGGGTGCTGGTAATGATTCTGGTGCTGTCGGTGATGAACGGCTTTGATCGGGAGCTGCGCACGCGGATTCTCGGCATGGTGCCGCATGCCAGTATCAATGGTTATCAGCCGATCGATGACTGGCGCAGCCTGGCCTCCGAGCTTGAGGCGCACCCGCAGGTTGAGGCCGCAGCGCCCTTTATCCAGATGCAGGGCATGCTGACGCACAATGGCAGTGTGGTGCCGGTGCTGGCCACCGGTATCGATCCCGAGGCCGAGCGGCGGGTGTCGATCATTGATGAGCATATGCAGGTCGGGGCACTGGCGGATCTGCAGGAAGGCGAGTTCGGTATCATCATCGGCGAGCTGATTGCCCGGCGCTTCAGTGTGCAGCCGGGGGACAAGCTGACCTTTGTCATGCCCGAGGCCTCGGTGACCCCGGCGGGTGTCTTCCCCCGGCTCAAGCGCTTTCATGTGGTCGGTGTATTCAAGGTTGGTGCCGAGCTGGACGGCTCGCTGGCGATGATCCATGTGGCTGATGCGGCGCGCCTGAGTCGCTGGCAGCCGGGGCAGGTGCAGGGTGTGCGTCTGCAGCTGGAGGATCTGTTCCAGGCACCGAAGGTCGCCTGGGAACTGGTGACCGAGCTGCCCGGCAGTTATTTTGCTCAGGACTGGACGCGCAGCCACGGTAACCTGTTTGCGGCGATCCGCATGGAGAAGACCATGATCGGTCTGTTGCTGCTGCTGATCATTGCCGTGGCGGCGTTCAATATCATCTCGACCCTGGTCATGGTGGTGACCGACAAGAAGGCCGACATTGCCATCCTGCGTACCCTGGGTGCATCACCGGGGACCATCATGGGCATTTTCATGGTCCAGGGTTCGGTCATCGGCGTGGTCGGCACCCTGGCCGGGGGCATCCTCGGGGTGCTGGCGGCGCTCAACGTGTCGGCCATGGTCGCCGGGCTGGAGCGCTTGCTGGGTACCCAGTTTCTCAGCTCCGATGTGTATTTCATCAGTTATCTGCCGTCCCAGCTGATCTGGACGGATGTCATCATCATCTGCGGCGCGGCCCTGGGTATGAGCTTCCTGGCGACCCTGTATCCGGCCTGGCGTGCATCCCGTACCGAACCGGCGGAGGCCCTGCGTTATGACTGAGGTAGTACTGGAGTGCCGCAAGCTGAGCAAGGAATATGCGGTCGGGCCGCAGAGTCTGCAGGTGTTGGATAATGTCGATCTGCTGCTGCATGCCGGCGAGCGGGTGGCGATCGTCGGCAGTTCCGGCTCGGGCAAGACCACGCTGCTGAACATGCTCGGCGGGCTGGATACCCCGACCCGTGGCGAGGTCTGGCTGGCCGGGCGGCAGATGTCCGCCCTTAAGGAGTCCGAACGCGGGCGCATGCGCAACAGCGAGCTGGGCTTTGTCTACCAGTTCCACCATCTGCTGGCGGAGTTCACTGCGCTGGAGAATGTGTGCATGCCGCTGCTGATTGGTGCAACGCCGATCAGGCAGGCCCGGGAGCGGGGCATGGCCATGCTCGAACGGGTAGGGCTGGGCGCCCGGGCCGGACACAAACCGGCGGAGCTGTCCGGCGGCGAACGCCAGCGCGTGGCCATTGCCCGGGCGTTGATTAATGAGCCCGCCTGTGTACTGCTGGATGAGCCCACCGGCAACCTCGACCAGCACACCGCACGCAGTGTGCAGCAACTCATTCTGGAGCTCAGTCAGCGCCTGCATACTGCATTTCTGGTGGTTACCCACGACCTCGGGCTGGCAGCGCAGATGGATAGGGCGCTGACCCTCAGTGAG
This sequence comes from Gammaproteobacteria bacterium, assembly GCA_012735335.1. Taxonomy (GTDB): domain Bacteria; phylum Pseudomonadota; class Gammaproteobacteria; order Pseudomonadales; family Pseudomonadaceae; genus Halopseudomonas. The sequence goes on along the minus strand of JAAYHO010000078.1, from coordinate 4,908 downwards.
GGCCGATTGGTCCAGCGTGAGCTGTAGGTCCGCTCAGGATTGGCGACGGCGTCGCAATTTGCGGCGCTTCCAGTTGCGCGATACCCAGAATCGCCAATACAACAGGGTGCCGAAGTAGCCGACGGCACCGCAGATCACGCCGGTCAGCAGCGAGCCGACCAGCATGGGCTGCCAGATATGCTGGATTTCCGTGGTCAGCCAGGTAAGCGACAGCTCCATGGGCATGCTGCGTTCGGGGGCACCCAGCAGCAGGGTGCCTATCTTGTACTGGGCGAAGAAGACCGGCGGCATGGTGATGGGGTTGGTCAGCCAGACCAGGCCCACCGAGATCGGCAGGTTGGCGCGCACCATCACGGCGAAGAAGGCGGATAGCAGCATCTGCATCGGGATCGGCAGCATGGCCACGAACAGACCACAGGCCATCGCCCGGGCCACACTGTGGCGGGTGATATGCCAGAGATTCGGGTCGTGCAGGATGGTCCCCAGAAAACGCAGCGATCTGTTGCGTTTGATCCGTTCCGGGCTGGGCATGTAGCGCTTCAGTAGCTCACGTGGCATCGCAGGTGGTCGGGTTGCAGTCAAGCAACGATTATGCCCCCAATAGGTAGTCAGGACTACCACCTGTGCCGCATTTCAGAATATCGGAGTCTTCCGCACATGGTTGTGCCACTGCTCCTGCTGGCCCTGATCGGTGGCCTGTTGCTGCCGCTGAGCTGGGCCAGCCTGCCGCCCTGGTGGCTGCCTCTGTCCATCCTGTTGCCGGCACCCCTGGGCTGGCGGTTCCAGCGTCTGCGCGGCCTGCGCTATCTGCTGCCTTTCGGTCTGGGCCTGACCTGGGCCTGTCTGTCCCATCAACAGTTGCTGGATCAGCGTCTCTCTCCCGAGCTCGACGGCCAGCGGGTACTGATTACCGCCCAGGTCGCTGGTTTGCCCCAGCCCACGGAAACCGGTTGGCGTTTCGAACTGGAGCAGGCGCAGCTGGTCGAGAGTGGCCAGTCACTGCCGCCGATCCGCGCCCATTGGTTTGGTGGTGAGGCGGTCAATCCCGGGGAGCGTTGGCGTTTCGAGATCAGTCTGCGCCGCCCGGCGGGCATGTCCAATCCCGGGGGGTTCGACTATGAAGCCTGGCTGTACGCCCAGGGTATCGGCGCGCTGGGCAGTGTGCGCAGTGGCCAGCGTCTGGCTGATGAGCTTCTGGTGCCGGGGATTGCCGCCCTGCGCCAGCAGATCAGACAGCAACTGCGCGGGGTACTGGCCGAGCAGCCCGGTGGAGAGCGGTTGATCGCCCTGGTGGTAGGGGACAAGAGCGTGCTGAGCAAGCAGGACTGGCTGAGCCTGCAGGCCACCGGGACTGCCCACCTGATGGTCATCTCCGGGTTGCACGTGGGCATGCTGGCGGCGGCGGTGTTCGGCCTGATTACCCTGCTCGGGCGCAGCGGGTTACTGCTCTGGCCCTGGCCGCGACTGTGGCTGGCCATTCCGCTGGTGATCCTGGTGGCAGCAGCCTATGCCTTGCTGGCTGGATTCGATGTGCCGGTACAGCGGTCGCTGCTGATGATCAGTCTCGGCCTGCTGATTCAGCTGCTGTATCGCCAGCCTGGGCTCTGGACCTTCTGGCTGATCGCCTTTGCTGCGGTGGTGGCCTGGAACCCGGCGGCACCGTTGCGCGCCGGGTTCTGGTTATCCTTCATGGCGGTCGGGCTGCTGCTGTATGGCATGGCCGCACGGCTGAGTGCCGGCAATCTGTGGTGGAAGTGGGGACGGGCGCAATGGGTGGTGTTCATCGGCCTGTGGCCCTGGCTGTTGCTCTGGTGCATGCCCGGCAGCATTACCTCACCGCTGGCCAATATCCTCGCCATTCCCTGGGTCAGCCTGCTGGTGGTGCCCGCAGCCATGCTCGGTGCCCTGCTGCAACTGCTGTTTGACTGGCCCTGGCTGGTGCAGTGGGCGGCGCGGCTGCTCAACTGGCTGTTCTCCGCTCTGGAGTGGCTGGCCTTTATCCGTCAGGCCGAGCGACTGGCCTATCCCGGCTGGGTGGGGTTCCTGCTGGGGCTGGTGGGCGTCACCGCGCTGCTCAGCCCCATGGCCCGGTTGCTGGCACTGCCTGCTGCTGCCTGTGTGCTGGCCCTGTTTCTGCCACCCCAGCCGCGTCCGGAACCCGGACAGTTGTGGGTGACCGTGCTGGATGTGGGGCAGGGGCTGTCGGTGCTGGTGCAGACCCATAGACACGATCTGCTCTACGATACCGGAGCTCGTTTTGCCAGTGGCTTCGATCTGGGCGAGGCCGTGGTGCATCCGGCGCTGCTGGCGCTGGGTGTGCGCAAGCTGGATATGCTGCTGCTCAGTCATGCGGACAATGACCACGCCGGTGGCGCGCCCTTCATTACCGAGCATATGCCGGTAGCGCAGGTAGTTGCTGGGCAGGTGCAGGATCAGGATCCGCGCCTGGCGGTTGAGCCCTGCCGGGTTGGCCAGTTCTGGGAGTGGGATGGGGTGCGCTTCGATATACTGCACAGCCCGCCGCCCCCGGTCTCCGCCAACGAGCAGTCCTGTGTGCTGCGGGTGGCAACGGCGCAGGGCGCCGTGCTGTTGCCGGGGGATGTGGGCATACGCGGTGAGTACCAGATGCTGCTGCGGGAATTGACGGCTGATGTACTGCTGGCACCCCATCATGGCAGCCGCAGTTCGTCGTCCTATGCGTTCATTCGTGCCGTCAATCCCGGCTGGGTGGTGTTCAGCGCCGCTCGGCACAGCCAATATGGCCATCCACATCCTCGGGTTGTGGAACGATACCGCGAATTGGATGCCGAACCGGTTTATACTGCGACCGCTGGAGCGACACGCTTTGTCCTGGATGACACAGGGAAGACCCGTCAGGCCTGGACCTGGCGCAAGCATGCACAACGCTTCTGGCATGAAGATCAGGATGCGGTTCGGCTGATGCAACGCTAGCCGAGGCCCGCCGGATCTGGACAAGACAACTTTGGAGGGAACGTCTGTGTGGGAATTGATCAAAGCCGGTGGTTGGCTGATGCTGCCGATCATACTGTCCTCGGTAGTGGCTGCTGCCATCGTCCTTGAGCGTCTGTGGACGCTGCGCAGTGCACGGGTGGCACCGCCCAGTCTGGTCGGCCAGGTCTGGCGCTGGGTCAAGGAAGGGCAATTGGATACCAACCGCCTCAAGTCGCTGCGTGCCGATTCCCCGCTGGGTGAAGTGCTGGCTGCGGGACTGGCCAACGCCCACCACGGCCGCGAGGTGATGAAGGAGTGCATTCAGGAGGCCGCGACCAAGGTCATCCATGAACTGGAGCGCTACCTGAGCACCCTGGGCACCATCGCTGCGATATCTCCGCTGTTGGGTCTGCTGGGTACGGTGCTGGGCATGATCGAGGTGTTCAATGCGGTGATGCTGCAGGGTACCGGTAACACGGCGGTGCTGGCCGGGGGCATTTCCATGGCTCTGATCACCACCGCCGCTGGCCTGACCGTGGCCATTCCCGCGCTGTTCTTTCACCGTTTTCTCAGCCGCCGGGTGGACGAGCTGGTGGTGGCCATGGAGCAGGAGGCCACCAAGCTGGTCGAGGTGCTGCAGGGTCACCGGGATGTCGGGTTGAACGGGAATGGCGGGGGCAACGGCAGTGCAGCCGCCGGCCAGGCCGCAGAAAAGCGCACCCCCCGCCGCGCCCCGGCAGCAGCCAAGGGAAACTGAGCCATGAACTTCCGACGCAGGACCCGGGTCGAGACGGATATCAACCTGACACCGCTGATTGATGTGGTGTTCCTGTTGCTGATCTTCTTCATGGTCTCGACCACCTTCACCCGGGAAACCCAGCTGAAGGTCGATCTGCCCGAATCCGCCTCCGGCGAGCATGTCGATCCGTCCACCCAGCAGCAGATCGAAGTGCTGATCTCCGCCGCCGGGGAAGTGGCGATCAATGGCAAGACCCTGATCAACCCGACGCTGGACACCCTCAAGTCCGCATTGGCTCGAGAAGCTGCCGGGGATACCCGGCAGCCGGTGGTGATCACCGCCGATGCCAATACCCCGCACCAGGCGGTGATCACTGCCATGGATGCCGCAGGCCAGCAGGGCTTCACCCGCCTGCGCCTGACCACCAACGAGATGGAAAAACCGGCTCCATGAAGCGCACCCCGGATCTGCAGCAGCGCCTGTTGCGCGCCTGGTATGGGCAACACAGCTGGCTGGCGCTGCTCAGACCGCTGTCCAGCCTGTACCAGCGCCTGGCCTTGAACAAACGCCAGCGCTATCTGGACAACCCCTCTGCCAGTTGGCAACCCCCGGTACCGCTGATCGTGGTTGGCAATATCACCCTGGGTGGCACCGGCAAGACGCCGATGGTCATCTGGCTGGTGGAGCACCTGCGCAGTCGCGGTCTGCGGGTAGGAGTCATCAGTCGTGGTTACGGCGGCAAGCCGCCGTCGCTGCCCTGGCGGGTACAGCCGCGGCAGGATGGCCCGGAGCAGGTCGGTGATGAGCCGCTGCTGATTGCCAGCCGCTGTCAGGTGCCGGTGGTGATAGATCCGGATCGCCCCCGGGCCGGGCGCTACCTGCTGGAGCATTCGCCGGTGGATGTGATCATCAGCGATGATGGTCTGCAGCATTACCGCATGGGGCGGACCCTGGAGCTGGTGATGATTGATCACGCCCGGGGTCTGGGCAATGGCCGCTGCCTGCCGGAGGGGCCGCTGCGCGAGCCCGCCAGCCGCCTGGCAGAGGCGGACATGCTGATTCGCACCGGCGCCGACAAGGATGCCGACGGCGCCTACGCCATGCGTCTGCAGGCCAGTGTACTGGTCAACCTGAAGACCGGCGAACGGGTCCGTCCGGGGGAATGGCGCGCGCCGCCCCGGGTCCAGGCAGTGGCTGGCATCGGCAACCCGGAGCGC
>JAAYHO010000077.1 GCA_012735335.1 Gammaproteobacteria bacterium | reverse complement strand
TGAACACACTGGCCGCCCCCACCAGCATGATGATGATCTCGGCGAACTTGATCAGGCGGATCAGCGTGTGCTTGGGAAACTTCTCACCGAACTGGCCACCCAGGGCGGAGAACAGGAAAAACGGCAGGATGAACAACAGGGCACTGAAGTTGATCAGCACATTCGGATCGGCGCTGGTGCCGATCTTGAACAGAATCGCCAGCACCAGCGCCTGCTTGAACACGTTGTCGTTGAACGCGCCGAGAAACTGGGTAATGAAATACGGCAGAAAACGCCTGCTGCCCAACAGCTCGAACTGCGACCGCTCCGCCATCGCTGTCATCCTTCTTCATCTCAGGTAGAAGGATGACAGCATAACGGAAGCCTGCGACACATTCGCGTCACTTGCGCAACTGATCAGCGCTCGGCCGCCTGCACACGCAGGTCGCGCCGCTCGATCCACGACTGGATACGCTCCTGGCGGGCCGAGGTCAGCGGATAACGCCGGGCCAGCATGAAGGCCAGCATGTACATGAGCACCGGCCCGACGATGTACAGCACCCGCAGCGACATCAGCGAACTGTCGGACTGCACCGTTTGGGTGGCGTCAAAGCCAACCAGCGCCAGCATGCCCAGCGACAGGCCCAGACCAATGGCCATGGCCGACTTCTGCGCCATGCCGGACATGGCAAAGAACAGCCCGGTGCGGTGCTCCTTGCTGCGGGCGGTATCCAGATCGACGATGTCCGCGAGCATGGACAGCGGCAGGAACTGGAAGGCGGCAAAGCAGAAGCCCTTGATGGCGAACATGATGGCAAAGGGCAGCAACTGCCCGGCCTGCAGGAAGAACATGCCCAGAATGCTGACACTGGACACCGCCACCGCCACGCAGAAGGCATGATGCTTGCCGATCCGCCGGCCGAGAATCAGCCAGAACGGAATACCCAGGATGCCGATACCGAAATACAGCAGATACATGATGCCGATATAGGCCTGGATCTGGATCACGTGCTGCATGAAGAACACCGACATGGCGTTACGGAAGGATTCGCCGGTGATCACGATCAGCAGAATCAGCATCAGCCGCTTGAACGGGCCGTTGTTCTTGAGAATGCGCAGCCCCTTCTTCCAGTCGGTCTTCTGCACCGAGCGCGGTGGCGCTTCGCGCACCAGGGTCACCACCAGAAACACCGTCAGCGGCAGCAGGATCAGCAGCAGCCAGCCCATTCCCGCCAGAATCGGCCCGTAACCCATGCCCAGCTGGCCGTCCTTGCCGACCAGCCAGATCAGCGCCTGCATCAACGCGCCGTCGGTTTCACCCTCGGCAAAGCGCTTGGCCATGCCCTGGATATAGGCCGGCGCCAGCGCTGCAACGAACAGCCCGACCAGCACGAACCCCTCGCGGGAGGCGGTTACCCGGCTGCGCTGATGATACAGCGGCGACAGCTCCGCACCCCAGGCGCCATAGGGCAGCGTGACCATGGTCCAGCCCATATACATCAGCACCGTCCAGATCAGCAGGTGCCACAGCCCTGCCCCGTCCGGCGGCATGAAGATCATCACGGTACTGATCAGCATCACCGGTGTACCCAGTACCAGCCAGGGCTTGCGACGGCCGAAGCGGGTCTGCCAGCGGTCACTGATCATGCCCATCAGCGGGTCGGTGATCACGTCGGTCAAGCGGGCGAACACCAGTACCAGCGCCATCAGCGCCATGTTCAGGCCCATTTCCTGGGCATAGAATGGCGGCAGGTAGACAGCCAGGGGATAGCCTATGATGGCCAACGGCATGCCCACCGAGCCGTGGACAAGGATGGTAGAGCGTTTGAGGACTCCGGACTGACTCATGCTGCCACTCCCAGTAAATCCGGCCGGCTCACGACCGACCTTGTTGTAATTGTTTTTACCGTCCACCCGGGGCAGACAGCTACCCGGAGTCTAAGCGAAGTCCAGAAGCCGCACCCTCACCCATTTTTGCCAGATGTTGCCAACAGCTCCCGGCAGACTCGCTGCAGGCCACGGATAATGGGGCATGGCAGACATAATAAAAGCCGGACATGGAGCGCATTCAGCTGGCTGATAGCCCGGAATCCGGGGTTTTCCTGGGGGCGGATTCTGCCAGATACGAATAACACAGATAATTGTTTGACAATTATTCTCATTACAATTACGGTTAAGCCATTCTTGATTCATCCGGAGTTCACCCCATGTATGTATGTCTTTGCAAGGGAATCACTGACACCCAGATTCGTGATGCAGTGACTGACGGCGCCTGCAGCATGCGGGATCTGCGTGAACGTCTGGATGTAGCCACCCAGTGCGGCAAATGCGGCCGGGAATGCAAGTCGATCATCAGCGAGTATCGCCAGGGTGCTGCCGCCAGCTTCGTTAATGCCGCGCAATTCTCGATGGCCTGAATGCGTCTCGAGTGCACTCGTAAGAGCTTCATATCCTCTTGATTTTAAAGCTCATTTGACAGGCTGACTGCTTGGTATCAAACTCAGCGGATACTTCCCTACTCTGAGGATCTCCGCCATGAAAGGTGATGCACAGGCTATCCGCCATCTCAATATCCTGCTCGGCAATGAGCTTGTGGCCATCAACCAGTACTTTCTGCATGCGCGCATGCTGCAGGACTGGGGTCTGGATAAGCTCGGCAAGCACGAGTACGAAGAATCCATCGATGAAATGAAACATGCTGATGAGCTGATCAAGCGCATCCTGTTTCTTGAAGGCATCCCCAACCTCCAGGATCTCGGCAAGCTCTATATTGGTGAGAACACCAAGGAAATTCTCGAATGCGATCTGCGCCTGGAGATTCAGGGCATCAAGGATCTCAAGGAGGCCATTGCCTACTTTGAAAGCATCAGCGACTACGTCAGCCGCGAACTGGCCGAGGAGATCCTCGAGTCCGAGGAAGAACACGTCGACTGGCTGGAAACCCAACTGGGCCTGATCGAGAAAGTCGGCATCGAGAATTATCAGCAGTCGCAGATCAGCAACTGATCGGTGATGTGATTGACGAAACGGGAGCCAAGCGGCTCCCGTTTCTGTTACTGCCAGACCTCCTCAGTAGACGTCGTGCTGGGTGTTGTGCACGTTGAACTTGCCGGTCGGGGTGATCAGGCGCTTGTCGCGGATCACTTTCTTCAGCTCCAGGGTCTTGTCGTCGACCACGACGATGGCAGATTCCTCTTCCTGACCACTCCACACCGAGAACCACACCTCGTCACCAGCCTGGTTGTACTCGGGCTGTACGATCCGCCGCGGACCGTCGGGAATGCCGGACCATTCGGCGATCGGCAGAACCTTGTAGCCTGCGTCCAGGTTGTTGATATCGAATACCGCCGCCGACTGGGCAATGGCTGCGGTCGGGTTGAAGGTGGTATCCACGTACAGGTTGGTGGATTTCGGGTGGGTCTTGATGAACAGCGAGCCACCGCCCTGCCCCTTCAGCGTGGAGACCACCTTCCAGGCGTTATCCGGATAGTTCACCGGGTCGGTGCCGATCAGCGAGATGGTGTCGTCGCCCAGGTGGCTGGTACCCCATACCGGGCCGAATTCCGGGTGCACAAAGTTGGCGCCGCGGCCCGGGTGCGGGATCTTGCCGACGTCGACAATCGCCGCCAGGGTACGCTCCTTGGAGTCGATCACTACCACCTTGTCCGAGTTATTGGCTGCGGTCATGAAGTAGCGGTGGGTGCTGTCCCAGCCCCCGTCGTGGAGGAACTGCGCGGTACCAATACTGGTGACCGTCAGGTTATCCAGATCTTCGTAGTTGACCAGCAGGATCTGCCCGGTTTCCTTGACGTTGACGATGAACTCGGGGTGCTCGTGGGAGGCGATGATGGCTGCCACGCGCGGCTCCGGGTGGTACTCCTGCTCGTCTACGGTCATGCCACGGGTAGACATGATCTTCAGCGGTTCCAGAGTCTCGCCGTCCATGATCACGTACTGCGGCGGCCAGTAATCTCCGGCAACCACGTACTTGTCTTCGAAGCCTTCAAACTTGGAGGTTTCCACCGAGCGGGCTTCGATACCCACCTTGATCTCGGCGACCTTGGTCGGCTCCTTGGCCCACAGGTCGATCATGTCGATCTTGGCATCACGCCCGATCACCAGCAGGTAACGACCGGAGGCGGACATCCGCGAGATGTGCACGGCATAGCCGGTATCGATGGTCTTGACGATCTTCTTGCTGTTGCCGTCGATCAGGGCGATCTTGCCGTCGTCACGCAGGGTGACGGAGAACAGGTTGGGCAGATCCAGCTTGTTCATCTGTCTGGTCGGCCGATCTTCCGGCTTGACCAGAATCTTCCAGCTGTCGCGCATGGCGGACATGCCCCACTCCGGAGGAGTCGGCGGCTCGTGCTGGATGTAGTTGGCCATCAGGGTGATTTCTTCCGGGGTCAGCTCGCCGGAGGTACCCCAGTTCGGCATGCCGGCGGGGGAGCCGTAGGAGATCAGCGCTTCCAGGTAGGCCTGGCCGCGCTGCTGGGTGATGTCCGGGGTCAGCGCCTTGCCGGTCGCGCCCTTGCGCAGCACACCGTGACAACCGGCGCAGCGCTGGAAGTAGATTTCCTTGGCTTTATCGAAGTCGGCTTCGCTCAGGTCCGGCGCGCCGGGGGTG
>JAAYHO010000076.1 GCA_012735335.1 Gammaproteobacteria bacterium | reverse complement strand
TCGCCCGGAGCTCGTTCACCTCATTACCCTGCCCGCCGCTGGAACAGCCTGCCGCCCAGCAACACCACCGCGAATATCACCCCGCCCGCCAGAATCCCCACGGCGGCCGACATCAGCGTCGGCAGCAATCCACCCAGTATCGAGCCGATCCAGGGCAGATCCACGGTATGTTCGGCGGTGTTTTCGATCCAATGGCCCAATGCATGGAAGCCATGGGTGAGGATGCCGCCACCGACCATGAACATGGCGGCGGTACCTACCACCGACAATGTTTTCATCAGCCAGGGCGCCAGCCACAGCAGGCCGTTGCCCAGTTTCTGCAGGGCCGGGCTGTCACGCTCGGTCAGCGCCAGGCCCGCGTCATCGATCTTGACGATACCGGCGACCAGCCCATAGACGCCCACGGTAACCGCCAGCGCTATGGTGGACAGCACCAGTACCTGGGTGGTGAAGGTGGCTGCAGCAACCGTGCCCAGGGTGATGGCGATGATCTCCGCCGAGAGGATGAAGTCGGTACGCACGGCGCCGCTGATCTTGTCCTTTTCAAAGGCCACCATGTCCCGGTTGGGATCGGCCAGCGCCGCCAGTTTTTCTGCCCGTTTCTCGGTATCGTCATGGAAAAAACGGTGCGCCAGTTTTTCAAAGCCTTCATAACAGAGAAAGGCACCACCCAGCATCAGCAAGGGTGTGACCAGCCAGGGAATGAAGGCGCTGATCAGCAAGGCTCCCGGCACGAGGATGAACTTGTTGCGAAACGAGCCCTTGGCAACGGCCCAGACCACCGGCAGCTCGCGCTCGGCCCGCACGCCCGTCACCTGCTGGGCATTGAGCGCCAGATCATCCCCCAGCACACCGGCGGTCTTCTTTGCTGCGACCTTGCTCATGACCGAGACGTCATCGAGCAGGGTGGCGATATCATCAAGCAGGGCGAGCAGACTGGAAGCCAAGGACGGTTCCTCATGGTTGGGGGTCGGCTTGAGTATTGACCCTGCCCGTCATCTTCGCCAGAACAAACGCACTGCGCCCCCGGACGGGGGCGCAGCAGGCAGATAAAACCGGTGGTGTTACAGCATGCGCCGCAGTACCCCGTCTTTCTTGACGAAGTGATGCACCAGGGCGATACCCACGTGGCCGACGACCAGAATCAGCAGTAACCAGGCAAGCGGCGAATGCAGTTTTCCGAGTGTGATCATCCAGCTGACTTTCTCACCAGCGCCAATCAACTCGATTCCGAACGGAGCCCACGGGAAGCCGTTACCCACCACATACAATATGCCGGCAATCGGCAATAGCAGCATGGCCAGATAGAGCAGCCCATGCCCGGCCTTGACCAGAAAGGCCGTGGCCGGATCCTGCGCCGGGCGGTTGTTCTTCTGGGTGGCTGCCCAGATGATACGCAGCACGATCAACACCAACAGAACTGACCCTATTGCGCTGTGCCAAGAGGCGAGGTTCTCACCTACCCAGTGCTCGCCATCGTTGATACGGTCAAAGAACTTCATGAACTGCCATATGATCAGCAACCCCATGCCCCAGTGGAACAATCGGGTTATGCCGCCATAGCGTTCTTTTGAATCATTCATGTCCTGCTCCTGTCTCACCATCCATCAGTTTCAATCACGGATATTGCCACTCGATGACAGTCCCCCGGTTGGCCGGGAGCAAGCTGCCAATCGTCTGCCGCAGCGGTTGCAGCATACCCGCACGAAGTGCAGGGTAGCTAGCCATCGGTAACAATATGACTGTATTTTTCGGGATCAGACGATGCTCTCGACAATCCCGCCTTCCACCCGCAGGGAAGCCCCGGTGGTGGCGCTGGCCTGGGGCGAAGCGGCATAGACACTCAGGTTGGCCACTTCTTCCGGAGTAGCGAAGCGATGCAGCAGGGTGGAAGGACGGTTCTCCTTGAGGAACAGCGCTTCCATGTCCGCCACCGGCACACCCCGCTCGGCGGCCAGATCGGCCATCATCTGGATCGCACCTTCGGTACGGGTCGGTCCCGGCAGTACGGTATTGACGGTCACGCCGGTACCGGCCAGCACCCGGGCCAGACCACGGGACAGGCCGTGCAGCGCGGTCTTGCTGACGCCGTAGTGCACCATCTCGGTGGGAATGTTCAGCGCCGACTCACTGGAAATGAACTGGATTCGGCCCCAGCCCTGGTCGCGCATGCCCTTGGCATAATGCCGGGCCAGACGCACGCCGCTCATGATGTTGACCTGGAAGTACTCCTCCCACAGATCGTCATCGATATCGAAGAACTCCCGGGCACCGTAGATACCGAGGTTGTTGACCAGAATATCGGTCTCCGGCTGGGCGGCGATCAGCGCCTGGGCGCCAGCCTGAGTACCGGCATCCGTCACCACGCCACGGGCATCATCGCGCCCGGCAGCCGCTTTCACCTTGGCGACGGCGGCGTCCACCCGGGATTGATCGCGGCCCACTACGGTGACCTGGGCACCGGCTTTGGCCAGCCCTTCGGCGATGGCCAGACCGATACCGCCGGTGGAACCGGTTACGATGGCGGTCTTGCCTGAAAGATCAATGATCATGATAGGTATCTCCTCTTGTGTTCTGTGGCTGCGGTTATCAACCGAAGCGGAATGCTGAAATGGTGGTCTGCATGACCTTTTCCGAATAGATCTTCTGCCCCGGCTCGTCACCACCGACCCCGGCGGCTACCAGCAGGGGAATCAGGTGTTCCTCATCCCCCCGGGGGTGACACAGGTAGGCCTGGGGCGCTTTTGCCCAATTGCCCAGCAACTCGTCACGCTCCTGCGCCGGGCTCTCCACGGCGCTGGTCAGCCACTCGTCGAACTCGGCCGACACCGGGGTAAAGCGCGCATCGCCATAGGCGCGCATATTGTGGAAACTCATGCCGCTGCCGATGATCAGGACGTTCTGATCCCGCAGACCGGCCAGGGCGCGGCCCACCGCCAGGTGCGCAGCGGGGTCAAGATCGGTGCGCAGGGACAGCTGGATGACCGGGATATCCGCCCCCGGAAACACCAGCTTCAGCGGGATGAACATGCCGTGGTCAAAGCCCCGCTCGGGGTCGACTGCCGCTTCCAGCCCTTCGTTGTTCAGCGTCTGGGCGATCTGCTCGGCCAGTTGCGGTGCACCCGGCGCCGGATAGGTCAGTTCGTAGGTGTGTTGCGGGAAGCCATAGTAGTCATAGATCAGCTCCGGTCGGGCATGGCCGGTCACGCGGAAGTGCGACTCCATCCAGTGTGCCGAGACCAGAACAATGGCGCTGGGTTTGCGCGGCAGGGTGCTGGCAATACTCTTGAGAAAGTTGCCCATGCCCACCCAGGTATCCGCGGGATTCCAGTCCATGAAGAAACAGGGGCCGCCACCGTGGGGAATGAACAACACCGGTTGGCGTACGGCTTTATCGGTTTGCATGGTGAATACCTCGCTCATTTGCATGGCTAGATTATGTCTCCTACCTCAAGGTGGGAGAACCGGCTAAGATAAGCGAACACCTGATACTGATAGTAGGAGATGGGCGTGGATCGTATTACCAGTATGCGTGTGTTTGTACGGGCCGCCAGCGCCGGTAGCCTGTCCGCCGCCGGGCGGCATCTGGGCATGTCTCCGGCGATGGCGACCAAGCATGTGAATGCCCTGGAGGCCCGGCTGGGGGTCAAGCTGTTTCACCGCACGACCAGGCAACTGAGCCTGACCGAGGCAGGCAGCGATTACCTGGAAGCCTGCCAGCGCATCCTGCCGGAAATCGACGAAGCCGAGGCCGCCGCCGCCTCCCAGCGGGTCAAGGCCAGCGGGCTGCTGCGCATGAACGTGCCGCTGTCCTTCGGCATCCGCTATGTGGCGCCGCTGATTGCCGAGTTCAGTCACCAGCATCCGGAGGTCCGGGTCGAACTGGGGTTGAGCGATGCCAATCTGGACCTGATCGATGGCAGCTGGGATCTGGCGATCCGCATCGGGCGGCTGGCCGACAGCCCGCTGCAGACCCGCCAGCTGGGTGACAGCTGCATGAAGGTCTGCGCCGCACCGGACTATCTGGATCGGCGTGGTGTACCGCGCACCGTCGGCGAGCTGGCCCAGCACAACTGCCTGAGCTACACCCTGTCCGCCATGCAGGACAGCAGCCAGTGGGCCTTCGGCCGGGATGGCGAGTTCAGGGTGCCGATCAACGGCGACCTGCTGGCCAACAACGGCGACGCCCTGCTGGCGGCGGCGGTGGCAGGCCAGGGCATCATCTA
>JAAYHO010000075.1 GCA_012735335.1 Gammaproteobacteria bacterium | reverse complement strand
ATGGACACCAGCGGCAGAAACGCCACGTTCGGACTGCGGCCCTGGATCGAATCCAGTAGGGTCTGGTACTTCAGGTTGCTGAGGAAGATGTGTTTTTCGTGATCCGGCAGATTGCGGAAGTCGATCCGGTCCTGGGACACGTCCACTTCTTCCGGACGCCAGAAGAACGACAGCTGCTTCTCGATCAGCTTCTCGAAGATCGGGTATTTCTGCTGGTCGTAGCGGGCCACGTTGACCGGCTGGCCGAAGAACATCGGCTCGCGCATCTGGTTGTTGTCGGTCTGGGAAAAAGTGCTGTATTTCATTTTCATAACTGACTCCTGTGCCGTCATTGCGAGGAGCGCAGCGACGCGGAAAACCATTTAGTTAAAGATCAAACCCCGTCATTGCGAGGAGCGTAGCGACGCGGCAATCCATGGGTTCGGCGTGTCCCGCACCATGGATTGCCACGCCCTTCGGGCTCGCAATGACGAGTAAGGAGCGCCTGCATCTGCTCCCCCTCTCCCCAACCCCTCTCCCGCGAGGGGAGAGGGGGAGCCCGGTCAGATCTTGCACGCTCCCCCAGCACAATCATCCACCATATCCGCCTGCGCATCATCGGCGCCATCACGGGTGTTCTGATAGTACAGGGTCTTGAGGCCGAATTTGTAGGCGGTCAACAGGTCCTTGAGCAACTGCTTCATCGGCACACGGCCGCCCTCGAAGCGCTGCGGGTCGTAGTTGGTATTGGCCGAGATCGCCTGGTCGACGAACTTCTGCATGATGCCCACCAGCTGCAGATAGCCATCGTTGTTGGGCATCTGCCACAGCAGCTCATAAGCGCCCTTGAGCTCCTCATAATCGGGCACCACCTGCTTGAGGATACCGTCCTTGGACTGCTTGACGGTGACCAGGCCGCGGGGTGGCTCGATGCCGTTGGTGGCGTTGGAGATCTGGCTGGAGGTCTCGGACGGCATCAGCGAGGACAGCGTTGAGTTACGCAGGCCATGCTCGACGATATCGGCACGCAGCGACTCCCAGTCCAGGTGCAGCGGCTCGGAGCAAACAGCGTCCAGATCCTTCTTGTAGGTGTCGATCGGCAGTACACCCTTGGCGTAGGTGGTTTCGTCGAAGCCCAGGCAGGCGCCACGCTCGCGGGCCAGGGTGTTGGAGGCCTTGAGCAGGTAGTACTGGATCGCCTCGAAGGTGCGGTGGGTCAGGTTGTTGCCCGAGCCGTCGGAGTACCTGGCGCCATTCTTCGCCAGGTAGTTGGCGAAGTTGATCACGCCGATACCCAGGGTACGGCGCTTCATGGATGCCCTGCGCGCGGCCTCGATCGGGTAGTCCTGGTAGTCCAGCAGCGAGTCCAGCGCGCGTACCGCGAGCTCGGCCAGCTCTTCCAGCTCGTCGAGGCTGTTGATTGCCCCCAGATTCAGGGCCGACAGGGTGCACAGGGCGATCTCGCCGTTGGCGTCGTCCATGCTTTCCAGTGGGCTGGTGGGCAGGGCGATTTCCAGGCACAGGTTGGACTGGCGAACCGGCGCCACTTTCGGGTCGAACGGGCTGTGCGTGTTGCAGTGGTCGACGTTCTGGATATAGATGCGGCCGGTGCTGGAGCGCTCCTGCAT
>JAAYHO010000074.1 GCA_012735335.1 Gammaproteobacteria bacterium | reverse complement strand
GTTTGCGATAGGCTTCAAGCACAATAATTACCCTCATCAGTCTGTTCCGTTGGTAACGGAACGGTCATCCTCACGGACCCAGGATGCCGGAAATAGGGATGGGTGCAAGCGCAGGCCCGATCTGGTGGGGGGGCAACTCGGTTAACTGGGGTAACAGAAAGTCGGTTGCGGGCAAACGCCTGTACACAGCACTTACGGCGGCCAGTATTCTACCGGAACGGACGGGTAAAGTTAAGTCTGAACCCCGCCGGAGGTCGGCGGGGTTGCGGGGGAGTTACTTCTCGACCAGGTCCTGCAGGTGGTCGATCATGTCGTCCGGTTTGAGCACCAGTACGTCTCCGGCCAGTTGATCCAGTACCACCTCGGCGGTGTTGCCGATCAGCGCGCCGGAGATGCCGGTGCGCGCCACCGTGCCTATCACCGTGACACAGGCGCCGATCTGCCCGGCGACCCGGGGGATCAGGGTGTCCGCTGGTCCCTCGTCGATATGGGTATTGCCTTCGGCAATGTCGTACTCGTTGAGGTAGCGGCTGGCCTTGTCGGCGTAGATCTTGAGGATGGTTTCACGCAGCTGGTAGATGGGGTTGGCTGCCGACAGCATGGGCGCGGGGTGGGCGCTGAGCAGGTGCAGTTCACCGCTGATCATCCGCGCCAGGTCTGCCGCGTGGCTGACAATGGAGTCATGCAGCTGCTGATGCTGGTCGTCATGGTCGCCCAGATCCACCGCTGCCAGTACCTTGCCGTGCATCCACAGGGCGCTGCCCTTGGCCAGCAGTACCGGTGCCGGACAGTAGCGCAGCAGCTTCCAGTCATCTGGGGTGAGCAGGGCCTTCTTCAGCGGGTTGTCCGGCGTGTGCTGCTTGATCACCAGGCCGCAGCCTTCGGCCAGCAGGGTGCGGATGATGGTATCGGTTATCGTGGAGTGCCAGGCCTGGGTGTAGCTGGCCTTGATGCCGGCGGTTTCCAGGCTGTCGCACAGCTCACTGAGCAGATTGCCGTAGTCGCGGCGGTTCTCGCAGACCAGCAGGTGCAGATCGGCACCCAGGTAACCGGCCAGTAATCGGGATCGAACCAGGGCAACGCTGTCTTCCCTGGTGGGGTCGATCACGACCAGAATTCGCTTGATGGATTGCATGGCATCTCCTTGGCTTGGCGCATGATCACGATGTCTGTCTATCAATGTAGACGTTTTTAGCTGCGTTGCGGTTGATCAGGGACAATATAACCCCGTTCTGCACGGTTGGGCGCATATCCGTATAATCCCCGGCAAATCCACTTTGGTGAGTACCATGACGCTGCCTGATGAATTGCTTGCCTTCCTGAATTGCTCCACACCGGATGCTTGGGTCGAGCAGGCCCTGCAACACCCGGAAGAACTGCTGATAGACCATGCCAACTGTGAAAAGAAGGCGGCCTCCACGGCGCTGAACCTGATGTTCCGCTATATCGACAAGCCGGAGCTGTTGCAGAAGATGTCCCGCCTGGCCCGGGAGGAGCTGCGCCACTTCGAGCAGGTGACCGCCATCATGCAGAAACGCGGGGTGGCCTACCGGGGGCTGTCTGCCAGTCACTACGCCCAGCGCCTGCGTCAGCATGTGCGCACCGTGGAGCCGGGGCGGCTGGTGGATACGCTGATTGTCGGTGCCTTTATCGAGGCCCGCTCCTGCGAGCGTTTTGCCAGACTGGCCCCGCATCTGGATCAGGAGCTGGGCGACTTCTATCGCTCGCTGCTCAAGTCCGAGGCGCGGCATTATCAGGACTACCTGAAACTGGCCCGGGCCTACGCCGATGGGCCGATCGATGAGCGCATCGCCTTCTTTGCCGAGGTCGAGGCAGCGGCCATGGTCGAGGATGACCAGGAGTTTCGTTTCCACAGCGGGGCGCTCGCCGCACCGGCCTGAGCTGCGGCTATACTGCCCGGCACTATCGAAGAGCAAGGGGGATGACATGGTGAGGCTGGCACGGGGAAGGCTTGGCAGGGGCTGCCTGACGGCTGCGCTACTGGCGTTGCTGCCCGCCATCAGTGTGGCTGCGGGCGGGGCCTGCGAGCGCATCGTGGTGACCGGTAATGCGGATTATCCGCCGCTGCTGTGGGTCAATCCGGATGACACTACGCGCCTGACCGGGGCAGCAGTCGAGCTGCTGGAGCGAGCGCTGGAGCCCAGCGGTATTCATGTGGATGCGCTGCATGTCGGCACCTGGGAGCAGGCCCAGCAGGAGGTGCGCAGCGGTCGGGTGGATATGCTGGCCGGTTCCTTCCTGACCCCCGAGCGCTTTGCCGAGGTGGATTATGTCTATCCGCCGTATATGGAAATCCCCAGTGTGATCTTCGTCCGCCGCGGCGAGGCGTTCCCCTACAGTGGCTGGGACGATCTGCGCGGCAAGCGCGGTACGGCGCTGGGCAGCAGCAGTTTCGGCGCGGCCTTTGATACCTATGCCGCTGACCATCTGGATATTGCTACCACCGCCAGCATCGACAAGGCCTTCGAGCAGTTGTTCGCCGGGCAGGCCGACTATCTGATCCATGAGCGCCATCAGGGCCTGGCCCTGGCGGCCCAGCGCAATGTGCTGGAGCAGCTGGATATGCTGGAAGGCTCACTGATCAACGAGCAGCTGTATTACAGCGTCTCGCACAATTCCGCCTGTAACTCACCGGCACTGCGCGCGGCTCTGGCCAGCGGCATGTATCAGATGGTGCGTCAGGGCGAGCCGCGGCGGTTGCTGGAAAAATACCGTGATCAGTGGGCTGCGCAGTTCGCGCCGGTCCCCGAGGAAGAACCGGCGCTGGAGTGATGGCCGGTCAGTCGCCTCTCGCGGCCACGGCAGCATCACGCTCCTTGGTCATCTTGCGCTCCAGTTGCTGCGACAGCTCGATGATCTGCTCACGCATCCAGCGGTTTGCCGGATCCTGATCGGTGCTTTCATGCCAGAACAGGTGTGTCTGCACCAGTGGGATGTCATCAACCGGTAAGTCCACCCAGTGCAGGTTGTGGCGTAGCGCGAAACGCTCGGTCACTGTCATCACCATGTCGGTGGACTCCAGTACCAGGGGTGCCATCTGGTAATGTTGTGAACGCAGAACCACGCGACGCTGCAAGCCCATCTTGCCCAGTGCCAGGTCTACGTGACCCAAGCCGTTTCGGCGGCTGGAGATATGGATATGGGACTGCGCCAGGTAGTCGTCCAGCGTTATGCGCTCCTTGCTTGCCAGCGGATGCCCCTTGCGCATGATGCATACGTAGCGATCCTCAAACAGACGCACGTGGCGTACCTGCGGGTCGGTATTCAGCGGCGCGTCGATGGCAAAGTCCAGGCGCCCGGCCGCGAGTTCCTTGGTGGTTTCGCGGCGCCGGGTGAGGAAGCTGTCAAGGTTGATATTCGGCGCCAGGCGGCGAATGCGACCAGACAGGTGCGGCAGAATCACTGCCTCGGTCAGGTCGGTCATGCTGATGCGGTAGGTCTTGTTGGCCTCGCTGGGGTTGAAGCTGCGGCTTTCCTGTACCGACACCCGCAGCAGCTGCAGGGCCTGGCGTACCGGGGTGATGATGTTCTGCGCCATCGGCGTCGGTACCATGCCCTGGGCGGTACGCACGAACAGCGGGTCATTAAAGGTGTCACGCAGCCGGGCCAGTGCGTTACTCACTGCAGGCTGGGTAATGCCGACGATCTGTCCGGCGCGGGTCAGGTTCGCTTCGGTGTAGATGGCGTCGAATACAATGAACAGGTTCAGGTCCACTTTACTGAGGTTCATCGCAGTATCCTTCGTATGGCTCGTTTATAGGCTCTTATAAGTCTGGCGTAGCATATATTGCTTATGAATGTTTATACACGCGGAAAATAGATTAGATAAATTAGTTTGGCTCATCTACCTTTTTTGTACCCCAGTTACATATCAACAACAAACAAGGTGGCTAGCATGAATTTCGGATACTCCCCCAAGGTCGAGCGGTTGCGTGAGCAGGTGGATGCCTTCATGCAGGAGCATGTGTTTCCTGCCGAGGCGATTTTTCACCAACAGGTCAATGAAGGTGATCGCTGGCAGCCGACTGCGATTGTCGAGGAGTTGAAAGTCAAGGCCAGAGCCGCAGGGCTGTGGAACCTGTTTCTACCCGAGTCGGAGTTGGGTGCGGGCCTGACCAACCTGGAGTACGCACCGCTGGCCGAACTGATGGGCCGATCCGGCCTGGCCTCGGAGGCCTTCAACTGCAGCGCGCCGGATACCGGCAACATGGAAACCATCGTTCGCTACGGCAGCGAAGAGCACAAGGAAAAGTGGCTCAAGCCGCTGCTGGCCGGTGAAATCCGCTCCTGCTTCGGCATGACCGAGCCGGGCGTGGCCTCCTCCGACGCGACCAACATGCAGGCCAATGCCCGCCGCGAAGGGGATGAGTGGGTGATCAATGGCCGTAAATGGTGGACCTCCGGTGCCTGCGATCCGCGCTGCAAGATCATGATCTTCATGGGCCTGACAAATCCTGACGCGCCCCGCCACCAGCAGCACTCGATGATTCTGGTGCCCATGGATACCCCCGGTCTGAAGGTGATCCGCCCGCTGCCGGTGTTCGGTTATGACGATGCGCCCCACGGCCATGCCGAGGTGGTACTGGAAAACGCCCGTGTGCCCTACAGCAACGTGCTGCTGGGTGAGGG
The DNA here is from genome assembly GCA_012735335.1 of Gammaproteobacteria bacterium. Taxonomy (GTDB): domain Bacteria; phylum Pseudomonadota; class Gammaproteobacteria; order Pseudomonadales; family Pseudomonadaceae; genus Halopseudomonas. The sequence continues at coordinate 9,343 of JAAYHO010000074.1, read as the reverse complement.
TCGGGGTTTCGAGATTGCCCAGGGCCGTCTCGGGCCGGGCCGAATCCACCACTGCATGCGTTCCATCGGTGCTGCCGAACGGGCGCTGGAGCTGATGTGCAAGCGTTCGCTGGAGCGTGAAGCCTTCGGTCGCAAGCTGGCCCACCTGGGCGGCAACGTGGATCTGATTGCCAAATCCCGGATCGAGATCAACCAGGCCCGTCTGCTGACCCTGAACGCTGCCTACATGATGGATACCGTCGGCAACAAGGTGGCCAAGAGCGAGATTGCCCAGATCAAGGTGGTGGCTCCCAACGTGGCGCTGCGCGTCATTGACCGGGCAATCCAGATGCACGGTGGCGCCGGTGTGTCGGAAGATACCCCGCTGGCCCATATGTATGCCATGCAGCGCACTCTGCGCCTGGCGGACGGCCCGGACGAGGTGCACCGGGCAGCGATCGGCAAGCTGGAGCTGGGCAAGTACATGTCCCGCTGATTTGCTTGCAGCACAAGGCCCCGTGCAGACATACCCGTCTGCACGGGGCTTTTTTGTGTCAGGGGTGCTGTCCGGAGGGGAGGGGTGGAGCAGCTGCGCCCCGCAGCAGGTTCAAGTCGGGGCGAACCTGGGTGGTGCGGATCAGCGGGCGCGGTAGGTGATGCGACCCTTGGTCAGGTCATAGGGGGTCAGCTCAACCCGTACCTTGTCGCCGGTCAGGATGCGGATGTAGTTCTTGCGCATCTTGCCTGAAATGTGGGCAGTCACCACGTGGCCGTTCTCCAGTTCAACGCGGAACATGGTGTTGGGCAGCGTATCAACGATAGTGCCTTCCATTTCAATACTGTCTTCTTTCGCCATTAAGCAAAGGCCTCTCAATCTGTTGCCATGCGGGAAATCAGGATGAGCCCGCAAAAAAGGTGAGCAATTGTGCCCTAAAAGCAGGCAACATCCAAGGCCGACGTAGATAATGGGGTCAGTTGATGCGGACCCAGCGCTGGCTGAGGAGCATTTCCAGCGGTCGATACTCGGTCTTGTAGTTCATCTTGCGGCAGTTCCTGATCCAGTAACCCAGGTACAGCGCCGGCAGTTCCGAACGGCGGGCCTCCTCGATCTGCCAGAGGATGGCGTAGCGGCCCAGGCTGCGGCGCGGCTCGTCCGGATCGAAGAAGGTATAGACCGCCGACAGCCCATTGGCCAGCCGGTCGGTGACCGCCACCGCCAGCAGCCGACCGTCGAGGCGGAACTCGTTGAACTCGCAGAAGGGACTGTCGCTGACCAGGAAGGAGCTGAACTGTTGCTCGCTGGGCGGGTACATGTCGCCATCGGCGTGCCGGGTATTGATGTAGCGCGAGTACAGCTGATAGATCTCATCGGTCAGACGCGGCGGGCGGCGCTCTACCCGCAGATCCTGGTTGCGTTTGTAGATGCGTTTCTGCTGCTTGTTGGGAGTGAATAGCTCCACCGGAATGCGCGCCGGTACGCAGGCCTTGCAGCGCGGGCAGTGGGGCCGGTACAGGTGGTCGCCGCTGCGGCGAAAGCCCAGCTCGGACAGTCGCCCGTAGACCTCCTCGTCGATCGGCTCGGCCGGGTCCAGAAACAGGGTCACGGCCTGCTGCTGTTCCAGATAGCTGCAATCGTGGGGCTGGGTCGCATAGAACTTCAGGTGCGCCAGGTCGGTCATTTCACTGCCTCGGAGGTAGATATCTCCAGTATAGAGGCTGCCCCGACAGCTTCAATCTCCATGCCGCCCGGCCAGCAGGCCGGCTGCTGACTGAGCAGCCGGACCTGGCGCAGAAAATCCCCTCGGGGGATCTCCACCGCACCCAGGCTGTTGAGGTGGTCGGTGGGCATCTGACAGTCGATCAGCTCGCAACCCAACCGGTGCAGGTGCTGGGCCAGGGCGATGAAGGCAGTCTTCGAGGCGTTGCTGCGACGGCTGAACATGGATTCGCCGAAGAATGCCTTGCCCAGCCCGACGCCGTACAGGCCGCCGACCAGCTCCCCCGCCTGCCATACCTCTACCGAGTGAGCATGACCACCGCGGTGCAGCTCGATATAGGCGCGCTGCATGCTGGGGGTGATCCAGGTGGCATCGGTGTAGTCCCTGGGCTCGGCGCAGGCGCGGATCACCGCCGGGAAGTCCCGGTCGAAAGTGATGATGAAGTCGCTGCGGCGCAGGAATCGGCGCATGCTGCGCGATATATGGATGCCCTGGGGCGCGACCACCGTGCGTGGGTCCGGTGACCACCACAGCAGCGGCTGGCCAACCTCATACCAGGGGAAGATGCCGTTGCGGTAGGCGCAGATCAACCGCTCGGGGCTGAGGTCGCCGCCTACTGCGAGCAGACCGTTGGGGTCGGCCAGCGCTTCGTTGGCCGGGGGAAAGTCAAGATTGTCGGGCTCGAGCCACCTCAATGTGGTCATCCAAAATCCTGTTGCTGATTCAAATGGTTTATCAAGAAGCACCGTTAAGCTATTGTCGTTCATCAAGATAGTTCCCGCCAACGGGGAACGTAAAGCCGTTTGTAAGGGTCAATCCCTGAATGACCCACGAATCTGTACAATACACGGCTGAGAAAAAATGGAAGCCAGAGCGTTGAAGGATACCCGACCTCAAAAAGGCCAGCACTTTGCCTGGCGAGAACAACTCAGCCTGCGTCTGCGTGAAGGGGCGCTGCTGGGCATGATCACGCTGTGCCTGTATCTGTGCATGGCGCTGTTCACCTACAACATGGCTGATCCCGGCTGGACCCGCAGCAGCGGGGAGATGGCCGTGCAGAATGCCGGTGGGCGCATGGGCGCCTGGATAGCCGACGTTCTGCTGCTGGTGCTGGGCTACCTGGCGTACCTGTTTCCGCTGATTGTCGCCATCAAGGTCTGGCAGATGTTCCGCCGTCGGCACCTGCCGCTGGTGTGGAACGGCTGGCTGTTTTCCTGGCGGCTGATCGGCTTTGTCCTGACCCTGCTGGCCGGCACCGCGCTGGCTGCGTTGCATGGCACGGCTCCGGCCAGCTTCCCCGAGGGCGGGGGAGCGGGCGGGGTGCTGGGGCAATTGCTCAGCGAGCTGGCCAAGCCGGTGTTGAACATGCAGGGCAGTACCCTGGTGTTTCTCACCCTGTTCCTGTTCGGTCTGACCGTGTTCACCAATCTGTCCTGGTTCAAGGTGATGGACCTGATTGGCCGTATCACCCTGGATCTGCTGGACCTGCTGCGCCGGGGCTGGGCTGGCTGGCGTGAGCGCCGTGCCGCCGCACGCAGCGCCGCGGCACAGGCGTCTTCCGCGCCATCCGCTCCGGCGGCGCGCCGGGAGCCGGTGGTCAGCTTGGAGGAGAAACGCCAGGCGGAGCAGGCCCGGGCCCAGCGCCAGCAGGCGCTGGAAAAACACGTGGCCGCCCAGGAAAAGCGCCAGCCGCCGACTATCGAGCCGCTGGACACCCGCCCAGCGGAAGCCAGCGTGCGTACCCAGAAGGAGCGCCAGGCGCCGCTGAAATTCGGCGATGTGGTGGAAGGTTCGCTGCCGCCTATCGGCCTGCTGGACCCGCCGAGCAAGATCAGTCGTGGTTTCTCCGCCGAGTCACTGGAAGCCATGTCGCGCCTGCTGGAGCTCAAGCTCAAGGACTTCGGCGTGGAAGCCGAGGTTGAGAAGGTGCAGCCCGGTCCGGTGATTACCCGCTTCGAGATTCAGCCGGCCCCCGGGGTCAAGGTCAGCAAGATCACCAACCTGGCCAAGGACCTGGCCCGTTCGCTGGCGGTGATCAGCGTGCGGGTGGTGGAAGTCATCCCCGGCAAGACCACCATCGGTATCGAGATTCCCAACGAGGATCGGGAGATAGTGCGCCTGTCCGAGGTGCTGCAGACCCGCGAATTCGACGAGGCCCAGTCCGCTGTCACCCTGGCGCTGGGGCATGATATCGGCGGCAAGCCGGTGCTTGCCGACCTGGCCAAGATGCCTCACCTGCTGGTCGCCGGGACCACCGGCTCGGGTAAGTCGGTCGGGGTCAATGCCATGCTGCTGAGCATCCTGTTCAAGTCCCACCCGGAAGATGTGCGGCTGATCATGATCGACCCCAAGATGCTGGAGCTGTCGATCTACGAGGGCATTCCCCATCTGCTGTGTCCGGTGGTGACCGACATGAAGGAGGCGGCCAACTCCCTGCGCTGGTGTGTGGCGGAGATGGAGCGCCGTTACAAGCTGATGGCGGCCATGGGTGTGCGCAACCTGGCGGGCTTCAACCGCAAGGTCAAGGAGGCAGAGAAGGCCGGAGAGCCGCTGACCGATCCGCTGTACCGCCGGGAAAGCATGGATGACATCCCGCCGGATCTGCAGACCCTGCCGGTGATCGTGGTGGTGATCGACGAGTTTGCCGACATGATGATGATCGTCGGCAAGAAGGTCGAGGAACTGATTGCACGTATCGCGCAGAAGGCCCGGGCGGCGGGTATCCACCTGATCCTGGCCACCCAGCGCCCCTCGGTGGATGTGATTACCGGTCTGATCAAGGCCAACATCCCGACGCGTATTGCCTTCCAGGTATCCAGCCGCATCGACTCGCGGACCATCCTCGATCAGGGCGGCGCCGAACAGTTGCTCGGCCACGGTGACATGCTCTACATGCCGCCGGGCACCAGCCTGCCGGTGCGGGTGCATGGCGCCTTCGTCTCCGATGACGAGGTGCACCGGCTGGTGGATGAGTGGAAGCAGCGCGGTGAGCCGGACTACATCCAGGATATTCTCGACGGCAACGAGGACAGCGGCTCCGGCAGCTTCGATGGTGGCGGCGGCGGTGGTGAAGAGGACGACGAGCTGTATGACGAGGCAGTGCGCTTTGTCACCGAGTCGCGCAAGGCCTCGATCTCCTCGCTGCAACGCAAACTCAAGGTTGGTTACAATCGCGCGGCGCGCATGATTGAATCCATGGAGATGGCTGGTGTCGTATCTGCTGCAGATCACACCAACCAGCGCGAAGTCCTCGCGCCACCACCTGTACGAGACTAGATAATTGAAGATGAACCTGCTGCGTTCCAGTATTGCTGCGTTGTGCCTGAGCCTGCTGCCCCTTGCCGCCAGTGCCGATGACCAGAGCCAGGCCGCCGCGCGGCTGAACGAGCTGCTGTCCCGGGCGCAGACCATGACCGGCGGCTTCTCCCAGATGACCCTCAGCGCCAACGGCGCCAACCTGCAGGAAACCACCGGCAGCCTGGCACTCAAGCGCCCCGGCATGTTCCGCTGGCATACCGATCCACCGCTGGAGCAACTGCTGGTCTCCGATGGGCAGAAGATTTGGCTGTATGACCCGGACCTGGAGCAGGTCACCATCCAGCAGTTGGATCAGCGCCTCAGCCACACCCCGGCGCTGCTGCTGTCCGGAGATGTCAGCCGCCTGCAGGAAAGCTTCGACATCCAGTACACCGGCGGCGGCAATGTACTGGATTTCACCCTGACCCCCAAAGACGCCGACTCCATGTTCGACAGCCTGCGGGTGTCCTTCAGTGATGGGGTGATCAACGACATGCAGATGAGCGACCCGGTCGGCCAGCGCACCAATATCCTGTTCCGCAATGTGCAGCTCAACGCGCCCCTGGATGATGAGCAGTTCACCTTCGAGGTGCCCGAGGGAGTCGACGTCATCAGTGAGTGACCGGGATCTGTTTGCCAGCCCCGCGCCCCAGCAGCCGCTGGCGGCGCGCATGCGCCCGACCAGTCTGGATGAATACGCCGGTCAGCAGCATCTGCTCGGTGCCGGGCGGCCGCTGCGGGTAGCGCTGGAGCAGGGCGCGCTGCATTCGATGATCTTCTGGGGGCCGCCGGGGGTGGGCAAGACCACCCTGGCCAGGCTGTTGGCAACCCTGGCCGATGCCCACTTCGTGACCATTTCCGCAGTACTGGCCGGGGTCAAGGAGATCCGCCAGGCGGTGGATCAGGCCCGCCAGCATGCGGCCCAGAGTGGCCGTCAGACCATCCTCTTCGTGGATGAGGTGCACCGCTTCAACAAGTCCCAGCAGGATGCCTTCCTGCCCTACGTGGAGGACGGCACCCTGCTGTTTATCGGTGCTACCACGGAAAACCCCTCCTTCGAACTGAACAACGCGCTGCTGTCCCGGGCCCGGGTCTATGTGCTCAAGGCGCTGGATGAGCAGGCGCTGGCAGCCTTGCTGCAACGGGCATTGCAGGACAGCGAACGGGGCCTGGGCCAGCATCGCCTGAGCATTACCGAGCAGGCTCGGGATATCCTGATCAGCGCCGCCGACGGTGACGGCCGGCGGTTGCTCAACCTGCTGGAGATTGCCGCCGATCTGCTGGCCGATGGCGGCAGCATCGATGTGGAGCTGGTCGGTGACCTGCTGAATGACAACCGCCGCCGTTTCGACAAGGGCGGCGAGGCTTTCTACGATCAGATTTCCGCGCTGCACAAGTCGGTGCGCGGCTCCAATCCGGATGCCGCCCTGTACTGGTACGCGCGCATGCTCGATGGCGGCTGCGACCCGCTGTATATCGCCCGGCGGGTGGTGCGCATGGCCAGCGAGGATATCGGCAACGCCGACCCCCGGGCGCTGACCCTGTGCCTGAATGCCTGGGATGTGCAGGAGCGCCTCGGCAGCCCGGAAGGGGAGCTGACCATTGCCCAGGCCATCGTCTATCTGGCCTGTGCACCCAAGAGCAATGCGGTATACAAGGCCTACAACATGGCCCGTCAGGACGTTGCCGGACAGCCCTCGCTGGAGCCGCCGCTGCACCTGCGCAATGCACCGACCAAGTTGATGAAGGAACTGGGCTACGGCCAGGCCTACCGCTATGCCCACGACGAGCCGGAGGGCTACGCCGCCGGGGAAGACTACTTTCCCGAGGAACTGGAGCCGCGTCAGTACTACCAGCCAGTCAACCGCGGGCTGGAGTTGAAGATCGGCCAGAAGCTCGACTACCTGCGCAGCCTGGATGCTGCCAGTAGCCAGCGGCGGCGGCAGGACAAGCCATGATCGGTGCGTTTGCCGCGGTGGCCATCGGCGGAGCCCTGGGTGCGCTGTCGCGTTTTGCCCTCGGTCTGGCCGTGCTCAGACTCTGGCCCCAGGCCTTTGCCCTGCCGACCCTGCTCATCAACCTGCTCGGATGCCTGGCGATAGGTATACTATATGGCCTGTGGCTGAACCGCCCGGAGCTGTCGCCGCTGCTGCTGCAGGGGTTGATGACCGGCTTCCTCGGTGCCTTTACCACGTTTTCCGCCTTTTCCCTGGACGCCTGGCGTCTGCTGGAAAATGGTCAGAGCCAACTGGCTCTGGGATATGTTCTGCTCAGCGTGTGCCTCTGTCTCACCGCCACCTGGGCCGGCCTGCTGCTGACTCGTTAGTCGCCAGGCTGCAACCTGCAACCATAAGATGATGCCCGATGCTTGATCCAAAACTGGTGCGTAGCCAACCCCAACTGATAGCCGAACGTCTTGCCACCCGTGGTTTTGAACTGGATGTAGCCCAGCTCGAAGCCCTGGAAGCCCGCCGCAAGGCGGTTCAGACCCGAACCGAAACCCTGCAGGCCGAGCGCAACAGCCGCTCCAAGTCCATTGGCCAGGCCAAGGCCCGGGGCGAGGATATTCAACCGCTGCTGGCGGATGTGGATCGCATGGGCAGCGAGCTGGATGCGGCCAAACAGGAGCTGGACAGCATCCAGAATGAACTGGACGCCATCCTGCTGGCCATCCCCAACCTGCCGGACGAGACGGTGCCGGTCGGTGGCGGCGAGGACGACAACGTCGAGGTACGTCGCTGGGGCACTCCGCGCAGCTTCGATTTCGAGGTACTGGATCACGTCGCCATCGGCGAGCAGCACGGTTATCTGGATTTCGATACCGCGGCCAAACTCTCCGGTGCCCGTTTTGCCCTGATGCGCGGGCCGATTGCCCGTCTGCACCGGGCACTGGCCCAGTTCATGCTCGACCTGCATATCAACGAACACGGTTACGAAGAGGTCTACACCCCGTACCTGGTACATGCCGAAGCCCTGATGGGCACCGGTCAGTTGCCCAAGTTCGAGGAAGACCTGTTCAAGATTCCCCAGGGCGAAGGGCAGCGGGACTTCTACCTGATCCCCACCTCCGAGGTCTCGCTGACCAATATCGTCAGCCAGAGCATCCTGGACGCCGAGCGCCTGCCGCTGCGCATGACCGCCCACACACCATGCTTCCGCAGTGAAGCAGGCTCCGCCGGTCGCGACACCCGGGGCATGATCCGCCAGCACCAGTTCGACAAGGTCGAGATGGTGCAGATAGTGCGCCCGGACGACTCCATGCGGGCCCTGGAAGAACTCACCGGCCATGCCGAAGACGTACTGCAGCGCCTCGGCCTGCCGTACCGCGCCATGGTGCTGTGCACCGGCGATATGGGTTTTGGCGCGGTGAAGACCTACGATCTGGAAGTCTGGATTCCCAGTCAGAACAAGTACCGGGAGATTTCCTCCTGCTCCAGCTGCAGCGACTTCCAGGCCCGCCGCATGCAGGCCCGCTGGCGCAACCCGGAAACCGGCAAACCGGAACTGGTACACACCCTCAACGGCTCCGGCCTGGCAGTGGGGCGGACCCTGGTGGCGATTCTGGAGAACTACCAGCAGGCCGATGGCAGTGTGACCGTACCCGAGGTGCTGCGCGGCTATATGGGTGGGCTGGAGCGGATCGGCTGATTGCGCCCCGGCCTTGTAGGAGCCGCGCCCCCGCGGCGAAGGGTGGCCTCGCATTCGCGCCGAGGGCGGCGCTCCTACAGCTGGAGGGAGCTCATGACATCTTGGCCCAACGCTGGTCTTCCAGCATGAGGTAAACATGGATTTTCTACCGCTGTTTCATAACCTGCGTGGGCGGCTGGTACTGGTCGTCGGCGGTGGTGATATTGCCCTGCGCAAGGCCCGTTTGCTGGCCGAGGCGGGGGCGCGTTTGCGGGTGGTGGCGTTGCAGGTCGAGCCGCAGCTGCGGGAGTTGGTGGAACAGGGCGGCGGTGAAACGCTGTTGCAGGGCTACCAGCCCGAGCACCTGGCCGGCAGCCAGCTGGTGATCGCCGCCACCGACGATGCCGCGCTCAACGCCCGGGTATCCGTTGATGCTCAAGCCCGTAACCTGCCGGTCAACGTGGTGGATGCACCACAGCTGTGCAGCGTGATCTTCCCGGCCATTGTCGATCGTTCGCCGCTGATGATAGCGGTGTCCAGCGGCGGCCACGCGCCGGTGCTGTCCCGCCTGACCAGGGCGCGTATCGAAACCCTGTTTCCCCATGCCTGGGGTCGCCTGGCCCATCTGGCCCAGCGCTTCCGCGATCAGGTCAAGGCGGCCTTTCCGTCGATCAATCAGCGCCGGGTGTTCTGGGAAGATGCCTTTCAGGGCGATATTGCCG